>JAUWSD010000023.1 GCA_030610225.1 Chloroflexota bacterium | reverse complement strand
AGCTCAACATCCACCACCATCCTGTTCGGGTCGATCTCTTTCGCATCCACATAGATCTGCTCCCCCGGGTGGTTCTTGCGCTGCCCAAAAGCGACCAGGGCCTCGTCATGATGCTTGATCCAGCGCAGCATCTGCACCAATATCTCCCCGATCACATCTTCAGCCAGCTCCCTGTAGGGGTTCAGGCTCTTAACGCCGCTCTGGGTGGCGAGGTTCAGAGTGGCAAATGCCGTCCCGCTGGGGAAGTCGCCGGTCTGCAGCACGCGCGGAATGGTGCTCTTCCCGATCCTGCTGCTAATGCGGTCGGAGATCATCATCAAGCTCTGGTCCATCTCCGGTGCCCCAAGCTTTGAGAGCTGATGCCCCGGCGGCACATACGCGATCCTGCCCGGTTCGCCGTAATCGACATCGACCGCATCCGTCGGCCCCTCGACTTTCAGGCGCGGTGCGGCGGCATAGGCGATCACCTCACTGGCGATCAGGGTCTCAAGGATGTTCTGCGTATCCCACTGCCCCGTCTGGAAGACTGAATAAAGCAGGGGTATGCGCTGGTGGACGGATGAATCTGATAGATTGGTACCTCCCACCTTCACCGCCCATGGCAAAAATCCGAGATCATTTTTCTCACGCAAGATCTCGATCCCGGCCCCGGACTCAGCATCAGGGTCCCCCATCGCAGGGCTGATGCTGCCCCCATCCTCCTGCAGGATGCCCCACACCACCCTCGAATTCAGGTCCATATAATCGTAAACGCTGACATATTTAAGCTCCGGGTTCTTGCTGGCCCCCAGGTAATTCTTCAGCCGCTGCGCCTTCTTCCCCCAGAAGCCCAGTACCTCGCTGACCGGCATGACCCTTTTCAGCAGCACCGCCTCCGGCATCAGGTCGGAATAGCTGACATGCACATGCCGCGGATTTCTGACCATGATCGCAAAGGGGCCATATGCCAGCGCTGATTCCAGTTTTCTTATATCTCCCCCAAAAGCCTTCACCGCTTTGATCTGGGTCGGCAGGAAGAGGACCTGGGCGGCCACCTCATCATATAGCAGCGCGCTCAGGATGATGTCGCGCAAAATATTCCCTCTTCTTCTGCCGGCAGCCTGCTTCAAGAACCATCCCAAAGCCCTCTCCAGTTTATCCGCCTGCGCCCTTGATCCCCTGTTATCCCCCATCGGGTAGACCTTGATCCTCGGTGCGATCGCAGACAGCACCCGTGACCCTGCCCTGACCGCGTCATGGGGGTCGGTGCTGACGACCTTATGGATCCATCTCAGGCTGGCCAGCTTCTGCGGAAGGGCCCATTCACCCTGCCACATAGCATCCATAGCCCTGAACATCTCGTCCCTTTTGCTGTCCCTCTGCACCATCGATCTTGCTTTTTCCTGAAAATATTGAAGTTTCCTCAAACTTTCCTCCTTAAAATAATGCCCACCCGCTGCTCCCCGCATATATCCCCCGTCTGCTGCCCTTGCCCTCCGATATTATCATTTATAGAACTTGCGTTCTTTTTGTGATTATAATGTCAAGATTTAATAAATAGCTATAATTAACTAGTAAATCCATTTTGCAGTTGCATATGTTCTTTGTATAATCAACTCAGTTTTGTAGTTATATCGAAACACAAAAGGAGTTTCAAATGGCAGCAGAGAAAGAATCTGACCCAAAAGAAAAAGAAGTTAAGAAGACAACACCAAAAAAGGCAGTGCCTAAAAAAGCGGCAGCACCTAAAAAGAAAGCAGCTACAAAGAAGACCACAGCAGCAAAAAAACCAGCACCTAAAAAGAAAGCGCCGTCAAAGAAGACGGTGGCGACGAAAAAGGCCGCCCCCAAAAAAGCATCTCCTAAAAAAGCGGCGACAAAAAACGTCGCGGCATCAAAGACAGCGGCACAGGAATCACCGATCACAGATTCCATCAAAAAGCTGTTCTCAGGCGAGAACAAAGCCTTATTCATCGGAGCGAACCTGCTCTTCCTCGCAGTTATAGCCATCGTCCTGATCTGTGTATTTTCAGGCGGAAGCGGCAAAGGCATGATCCTCGCCTTCCGCGATTCTGATTACGAGGTCGATCTATATACCGTAGAATATGGGAAAGAGAACCGGGAAACTGTCAGAATACTTAAGAATATCGACACTTTCACCGGCTCATCATATTTGATCAAAATGAATGAAGGAGAATGGTCTGGCTCCATTTCAGGCGCTCAATTCGTCCCGGAATTAGACAAGATCATCTTCATGTACAACGATGATGGTGAGACCATTATCGAACAGATGCAGTTCGGAAAAGCTGAGCCTGAATTACTTTTCCAGACAGAGAACGAAATGACCGGCTTCCTGTATTTAGACGAAGGCCGTTTGATGATAGAAGAGCATGATAACAACGCTCTCTGCCATTACTCTGACCTGAAAGATGAAGCAGAAAGAGTTGTCAAATCCGATACATGCCATATTAAGGGTCCCAACAATTTCTTAGTGGAAGATAATGACGACCTGTTCATCTATGACGTCAATAGGGATGAGGAGATAATGCTTCTCAAAGATATCGATGATATCTCAAATTACTATATCTCGGGTGATCTCTCCACCGTTGCCTATATTGTCGAGGACATGGAAGATGAACAGTTATTCATGCTTGATAAGGATGGGGACGAAATTGAGCTGAGTGATGAGATAGATAGAGTTGCCAGGGTCTTTTTCCAGCCCGGCAGCAATGATGACGGCTTGTATATCGGCATTGACAAGGGCGATCCCGGCATCTACCGCTTCTCAGAAGGAAATGCCATCATTGAAGAAAATTATATGACCTACTTATTTGATGAAAGCGGAAAATACGCCATCATCCTGGCTGGCAGTGATTATGACGACATCACGATCTATTCATACAATATGGGCAAGGACGATCTGGTTGAGATCTACAGCGGGGAAGAGCTTGAATTCGGTTTTTCCGACGATCCTGACAGCATCTTCATTGTTGAATATGACCAAGATGACACTGTTATATTCACATGCAATGTCAGCGGAAAAGGTCTCACAAAGATCTATGATGACGATCTGAATATTGCCAATGCATACAAAATCCCTGGTGTGGATAAGCTCTTCAATGATATCTATGATGAAAATTTCGATTTCAGCCTGATAGTAAATTCGTTGGACGAAGAAGAGAATTTCGTCCTGATCGAAGAATGGCATGATGCTCAAATCCTGAACTACTCACCTGACGGCAGGTATTTTGTCTTCCATGGCAAAGAGGATCAAAACGATGACCATGGGCTCTTCATTGTAGAGATAAAAGAAGATGCTGACATCGTTGAACTGCACGAAGTGGATGAAGACTATTTCATCTATTACAACGCAGTCTTTACTGAAAACGGCAAATATGTGCTTTTCTCCGCTCAAACAGGTGATGCGCCAGAAGACACAGCAGTCTTTGAGGTTCATATATCTGGAAAAGAAAATGCTGTTGAGCTCTTTGAAGAAGCAGTACTGGAAGATGTTGAATGGGGCGATCTGGTATTCGAATCCTACAGGATCTATTTATCCCCAGCAACAATACACTAAACTCGTTGAAAGAAAAAAGCTGACCGATTGGTCAGCTTTTTTTATTTATATCAGCTTCTTTTCTTTCAATAAAGGCCGCGGATCGATCATGTTCTTATTGATAGCAGTCTCTTTTTCCGGCAGGCCCATTGCAACCCCCATCAATTGCGTGAAATACATTACAGGGATAGGGTCTTCAATATCCATCTGCAGCTGTCTTGCATCAAGGTTGGCATGGCATAAGGGGCATGCAACCGCAATGACCTCTGCCCCAGCTTCCTTTGCATGCTCTATCAAGGCACTGCTCAAATCCAGCACAATATCCGGCCGCGACACTGAATGAGAGGCCCCACAGCAGCAAGTCTTATAAGACCAATCCACTACCTCAACTCCCAGAGCTTCCAAAATTTTATCCATCTCAACTGGATTTTCCGGGTTCTTTGCTTCTGTCACCTGCGGGGGTCTGGATAGAAGACAACCATAATAAGCAACCGCTTTCAATCCCTCCAGACTCCTTTTGGACTTCTTTTCAAGTTCATCAAGTCCAACATTATCTATCAGGGAATCCATCAATGTTGTCACCTGCACTTTATCCTGATACTTATATCCCATCGCCTGGTTAACCTGCTCTGCCATTCCTTCGTGATTTCTAATCTCATATTGAGCAAACTTATGCCGATTGAAGCAGGCCGCACAGGGCATAGTTACTTCTGTATACCCGGCCTGTTCAACAATTCGCAAATTTTCCATTGGAAGCTGTAATGCTTCATCCGGGTCAGATTTATGCGCAGCAGTGCTTCCGCAGCAAACCCAATCTTCTATCTCCACTAGATCCATCCCAAGTGCTTTGCAGATAGCAGTGGTCGAGATGTCATATTCGATGCCTGTGGAGTGTAGAGAACATCCCGGGTAATAAGCCACCTTTTCCTCTGCGTTTTCAACTGGCTTCACTTTCTTTAATCGTCTGGTGATACTCGGCAGAATCGCCATCTTCCCCCTTGTTATCATCTTCAAACCAATATCCAGATCGTCAAAATATGTCCTGTTTCGCAGCTTCATTTCTGCGATCAATCCCAGCTCATATGCCCTGCCCCATATTTTGACCTCCCGCATAAAAGCTTTATTCATGCTGTCAACTTCTTTTGATACTGGCTTAAAGCCCCTTTTTAGGGCTTCTCTGGTGAGAAAGTCCATAATACGGGCGATATCCAATCCCTGTGGGCAGCGGGTTGAGCATGTTTGGCAGGATGCACACAGCCAGGGAGTTTCAGATGTGAAAATATCTTCTTCCTGCCCCAATTGAGCCATCCGCATTATCTGGTTTGGCTGCCAGTCAAAGTATTTACTCATGGGGCAGCCAGTGCTGCACTTCACACATTGATAGCAAAGAAAGACATTCTCACCCAACTCTTCGTATATCAACTTTGCCAGATCAGAACTCAATTCCATGATTTCAATATCATCTTCTTGTATATTTGCCATTCTCAGCTCCGAATTTCTCTAAGCTTCTACAACCGGTCGTGGGTAAAGTCCCGCGCCTTCTACAATTTCTTTTACAGCTGATTCCCACTCGATCGCCATAATATGCACGCCTGCGATACCTTCGATCTTCTGCATATCTTTGACCAAGTCAATGCAGATCTTGATCCCTTCAGCTTTCCATGCTTTTGACCTGGCCCGTTTCTCTTCCTTGGTCATATCTTTTTTCTTCTTGCCTTTCCACTCTGCACCAGCTTCAGTCATTCTTTCTATCAATTCATCTGGCACAAGAATTCCAGGAACATTATTCTTCATGTATTTGGCCATCATTGGGCTTTTGAGCGGTCCTACACCTGCAAGAATATAAGCTTTTTCATGCAGCCCCAATTCCCGCACTTTCTTCATATATATTTCGAATGCATCCAAATCATATACAAGCTGGGTTTGGATGAAATTTGCACCAGCTTCTATCTTCTTTGCCAATCTATACGGTCTGAAATCGAGCGGATCAGCAAATGGTGCTGCTGCAGCCCCAACCAGGAATCTTGGTTCACTGGATTTGAATTCATCTCCAGACATAAACTTCTTCTCGTCCCGCATATCAGCTACAGCTTTCACCAACTGCAGCGAATCGATATCAAATACGTTTTTGGATGTTGGATGATTCCCAAAAGCCTGATGGTCACCTGTTAGACATAGCAGGTTTCTCATCCCCAAAGCGTACGCCCCAAGTAGATCACTCTGGATCGCCAGCCGGTTTCTATCCCGGCAGGTCATCTGTATAATTGGCTCCAGGCCTTCCTGCTCCGCGAGTATTCCAGCCCCAATGCTGGACATTCTAACGATTGCGGTCTGGTTATCGGTGATATTAACAGCATCACAGTTACCTTTCAACACCTTGGCTTTCTTCCTTACAACCTCAGGGTTAGCATTCTGGGGAGGCCCAAGCTCGCCTGTAACAGCAAAATACCCTGCTCTTAATATTCTTTCTAATGAGGATCCAGATAAGTATTCTTTCTTTTCGTTTTCCATGCTTATTCCTCCAATTCCTCATTGATAAATCTCAGATCAGGCCGGACGATCTTACGCGGCCCACCATCTCTGGAACTACTCCAATCTTTAGGCGGCTGCAGTTTGAGGATCGAGTCCAGTTTCCCTTTGGCTGCCAATCTATCGTAGATAAGCTGCCAGGCACACTCCACATCTTTATCAATTTCGCAGTGTCCATCTTCAGAACCACCGCATGGGCCGTTCATCAGAGATTTTGAGCAGCGGGCGATTGGACAAATTCCACCGGTTATGTCAAGCACGCACTCGCCGCAGGCAGCGCATCTCTCAACCCATACTCCCTGTTCTGAAGGCAGTCCTAAGAATGTTGTATTCAATCCCGGGACCACCCATGACTCCGGGAAACGTTCTACAATCGCCTGAACTCCGATCCCGCAGCCCAATGAAAGCACCACATCCGCATCTTTTATCTGATCTGCAACCTGATCAAGATATTCCCATTCACATTGTCTCTGGACAGTGGCATGTTCAATTTTTATATCTTTTCCATCTAATTTTGTTGCCATCCTCAGGGAGCTGGATGCGATCATTGTTTCTTTTTCACCACCTGCGAAACAAACTGTCACACAGGTGCCGCACCCCAAAACAAGCACTTTCTCCGCATCTGATATCAATGCTTTCATTTCTTCTAGTGATTTTTGTTCAGCAACAATCATTTTTCACTCCTTGCTTCACGCGCTTTTTTTAGAGGACTTGGACCTAATTTTTGAACTGTTTCAACCATTTCGGTCGCAGCTTCCACGAATTCTTTTGCCATCGCTGCTGATATGTAATACATCTCTACTCTTTCAGGTTCAATGCCTATCTCAGATAAAATCTCTTTTGCTTTTTTTGTTCTTCTCTTAGCGTTGTAATTACCATCCAGGTAATGGCAGTCGCCTTCCAGTCAACCTGCAGTCATGACGCCATCTGCCCCGTCTTCAAAGGCTTTCATGATGAACATCATATCTAATTTTCCTGTACATGGCAACATAACCACTTTAATTTCTGCAGGATACTGCAATCGCAGCCCTCCCGCCAGGTCTGCCGCATTGTATGAACAATACTCACAGCAATATGCAACTACTTGTAATTTCTCTGGATCCATGTAATCTACACTCCACTTCCCTGATCTAGTACTTCCTCAAGAGGGATAAATCCAAAATGAGGATCCAATAAAGCTCCAACTTTCGCCCACATTTGTTCATCTGTAAAGTTCATCAATTGTATCGCTGAAGCTGGACACTCTGCCACGCAAGATCCACACCCCTGACATACAGACGGTTCAATAAAAGCTGATCCGAAGATATTGCCTACACCCATATCTCCTGCTTTCACGACCGGAACATTGAAGGGGCAAATTCGCACACATGTTAAGCAGCCAGTACACTTACTCTGATCAACAATTGCGATCCTTCCTCCAGCTGTCATTGTTTCTTTACTAATGACCTTCACTACTTTTGAAGCGGCAGCTTGTGCCTGTATCATACTCTCATCAAGCAGCTTTGGGTAATGTGCTAAACCTGCCATGAATACACCGCTGGTAGAGAAATCTACTGGCCTCAATTTTACATGTGCTTCAAGGAAGAAACCATCAGTATCCAAAGGCAGATTGAATAATGCTCCTGCTTTTTGAGAATCTTCACTTGGTACTACCGGCATTGATAACACCAGTAAGTCTGGTGATAATTCAACATTACGTCTCAACATTGGTTCCCACGCCTGAATTACTGGCGACCCTTCACTGCTCACCACTGGTTTATGTTCATCGTCATAGCGCATGAACAACACACCACTTTCTCTTGCCTGAGTGTAGAGTTTCTCTTTGAAACCATATGACCTGATATCCTTATAAAGGACCACTACCTGTGCCTCAGGTTTTTTATTCTTAAGACTAATTGCATTCTTCAGGGCAGACGTGCAGCAGATCCTCGCGCAGAATTGTTCTGCTGGGCCAACACATTGGATCATCACGATTGAATTTATCTCTTCAACCTGCCCTTTATGCAGCACTTCCTCAAATTCCTGCTGAGTAATTATCGCATCTGAGCTGCCGTACCCATAATCATTACCGCGGTATTCCTTTGCTCCTGTTGCAATCACGATCGCACCATGTTGGACCACTGTTGCTTCACCGGTACCATTTTGCAGAGTTGTACTGAAATTTCCTTTGAAGCCATCTGATTTTTTTAAGACGGTGTTAAGATATAGAGTGATCAACGGTTCTGACTTAACCTGTTCGATTAAAGTGCTAAGCACTTTCTGGGGGTCTTTATCATTTACACGCCCAAATATGTGCCGCAGATTTCCACCAAGCTCTAAGTTTTTCTCTACTAAATGCACGGGGAAACCCTGTTTAGCGATAGTGATCGCCGCAGTCATACCTGCTGCTCCACCCCCAACCACCAACGCAGACTGCTCAACTGGAACTTCAAACGTTTTCTGGGGTTCCTGTCTGACTACTTTTGCAACAGCCATCCTAACCAATTCTTTGGCCTTATTTGTTGCAGTATCCCATTCTTTGGAATGCACCCAGGAACATTGGTTTCGAATATTAGCCATCTCAAATAAATATGGGTTCAATCCTGCTGCTCGAATACTATCCTGGAATAATGGTTGGTGTGTAATAGGCGTACAACTGGCAACCACCACCCTGTTCAATTTGTGTTCTTTCACCTGCTCAGTGATATGTCCAATGCTGTCCTGCGAACAGGTATATAGATTCGCTTCTGCATGTACCACACCGGGCAATGTCCCAGCATATATGGTCACATCCGGGACATCCAAATATCCTCCGATATTTGAACCGCAGTGACAAACGAAAACTCCCACTCTTGGTTCCTGACCAATAACATCAATTTCTTCTGGATATTCGATCTTTTCGGTAAGTGTATACCTGCCATCTGAGATCAAACCCGCTGCAGATGCTGCGGCAGCGCTGGCCTCGATAACAGATTCCGGGATGTCTTTTGGTTCCCGGAAGGGGCCGACTGCATAAATTCCATCTCTGCTGGTTTCCAGTGGATTAAACTTCACAGTTTTACAGAAACCGTATTCATCAAGTTCAATTCCCAGATTGTTTCCCAATTCTTTTACAGAATCGGAAATTTCCATTCCTACAGAGAGCACAACCATATTAAAAATTTCCTGGTGCCTGTTTCCTTCTTCATCCTGATATACAACCAAAAGGTCATTTGTCTGCGGATCTTGATGCACCATACTCACGCGTGAGCGTATATATTTGACACCATATTGTTCTTCTGATCTCTGAAAATAACCCAGATTCCCTTTTGAAAATGCACGCATATCCATCATAAAGATTTTGATATCCATATCTGGATAATGCTCAGCTGTGATCGATGCTTCTTTTGCAGCATACATGCAGCAAACTGCAGAGCAGTAATCGTGATTCTGGTCCCGTGATCCAATACATTGAAGGAAAGCGATTCTCTTTGGTGTTTCACCGTCAGAATTCCTTTGTACATGCCCAAATGTCGGACCGGATGCGGATAAGAGACGCTCAAGCTGCAGGGATGTGATCACATTTGGATAACGTCCCAATCCATACTCTTCAGAAAGCTCAGCGTTATATATCTGGAATCCTGGAGACAATATCACAGCTCCAACATCAAAGGTTTCTTCTTTTGCGACCATATCATGATCGATCGCGTCCGCCCCACACGCAAAAACGCAGGACATACATTCAGAGCATATCCCGCAGGACAAACATCTTTCCGCTTCATCCATTGCCATCTGATCTGTGAATGGAAGCTCTACTTCCTCAAAACTCTGGATCCTCTTATCAGAATTTAACATTGGGAGGTTGATCCTGTCTTTTTTACTGGCTTCACCCATCTCAATCTTATGGATCACTTCTTCCCGCGTGAATTTCACAACAGGGTGTTCGACTTTCATTGTTTTTAGGGGCTTTCCCTGCAAATAATTATCGATCGCTTCAGCTGATTTATGTCCACTCGCAATTGCATCAATTGCAAAAGAAGTTGATGTAACGCTGTCTCCCGCTGCGAACACTCCCTCTCTGGAAGTTTCCATAGTGTCAGGATCAATATCGACAGTTTTCTTTAGAGAAAGATCAACTCCAACTCCCTCTCCCAGAAATTCCAATCCAACCCGCTGCCCGACTGAGAAGATCACATTATCACATTCGATCACATGCTCACTTTCAGGCACTT
>JAUWSD010000144.1 GCA_030610225.1 Chloroflexota bacterium | reverse complement strand
GGAAGACCCCCCCTATAAGATTACGCGAGATAATCCTCTCCGACAGGAAAAAGCTCTGGATTCAATAATCCCAGAAGACCCCGGTAAACCTTACAATATGAAAGAGGTTATAAAATACATCGTTGACGAAGGCGATTTTTACGAGATCCACGAAAACTTCGCTAAGAACATTGTTGTCGGATTTGCCAGGATCGGTGGACACTCGATCGGGATCATTGCTAACCAGCCAGCAGTCCTGGCAGGAGTTCTCGATATAGATTCATCGGAGAAAGCAGCACGCTTTGTGCGTTTCTGCGATTCTTTCAATATTCCCATACTTACCTTTGTTGATGTTCCCGGTTTCCTGCCCGGTACAGAACAGGAATACGGTGGGATCATTCGCTCCGGTGCAAAATTGCTTTACGCATACTGCGAAGCCACAGTACCCAAATTAACAGTCATCACCCGTAAAGCCTACGGCGGGGCATATGATGTTATGAGCAGCAAACATATCCGTGGGGATATCAATCTTGCATGGCCTTCTGCTGAGATCGCAGTCATGGGGCCTGATGGTGCTGTGAATATCATCTTCCGGAATGAACTGAAGAAGGCTGAAAATGCTGTTGAAGAAAAAGCGAAATTAGTTGAGGATTATAGAGAGGCATTTGCCAATCCATATGTAGCAGCATCCCATGGATTCATTGATGATGTCATTGAACCTCGTGAAACCAGATCCCGTCTGATCAATGCCCTTGAAATGCTGACTAATAAAAGAGATTCAAATCCAGCTAAAAAACACGGAAATATTCCACTCTAATCAGGAATTACTATGACGATCAAAAAAGTATTAATCGCAAATCGCGGTGAAATAGCAATTCGGATCAACCGCACCTGTCGGGAATTAGGCCTTGTGACAGTTGCTGTTTTCTCAGATGTTGACCGACGGGCTTTACATGTCCGTTATTCAGATGAGGCATACCTTTTAGGCCCTGCCCCATCAAAAGATTCATATCTCAACATAGAACGTATTATCCAGATATCAAAAGATCATGGCGTAGATGCGATCCATCCAGGCTATGGTTTCTTATCAGAGAATTTTGAATATGCTAAAGCATGTGAGGATGCAGGTATTATTTTCATTGGCCCATCATCTGAAGCGATCCGAATAATGGGTGACAAGGAGACCGCCAGGGAAACAATGATAAAAGCCGGGATCCCTGTGGTCCCTGGCACTGAGGGAAAAAGCAATCTGTCAGATGCTGAATTGATCACTGAAGCAGAAAAGATCGGATTCCCACTATTGATCAAAGCATCAGCTGGTGGCGGTGGAAAAGGCATGAGGAAGGTTTACAAATCCAGTGAACTGAAATCAGCAATTAAATTGGCCCGTACTGAATCCCAATCTGCTTTTGGAGATAACAATGTCTATCTCGAAAAGTTGATCCTGAACGCACGCCATATTGAATTCCAGATCCTTGCAGACCAGCATGGGAACACGATCCATCTTGGGGAAAGAGAATGCTCGATCCAGAGAAGACACCAAAAGCTGCTTGAAGAAGCCCCTTCACACTACTTGAACAATCATCCAGAGCTTCGCCAAAAAATGGGAGAAACTGCGGTAAGAGCTGCCAAAGCTGTCAACTATGAAAATGCCGGGACAATCGAGTTTTTAGTTGATAAAGAAGACAACTTCTATTTCCTGGAAATGAACACACGCCTGCAGGTTGAGCATCCTATTACAGAAGCGGTCACTGGCATAGATATTGTTGAAGAGCAGATCAGGATCGCACGCGGACGCCAGTTATCCATCACACAAGACGAGCTTCAGATCAATGGTTGGGCGATAGAATGCCGAATCAACTCTGAGGATGCATACAATAATTTCCTGCCTTCAGTTGGAGTGATCACTGAACACGCAGCACCTTCAGGTCCCGGGGTCAGGATCGATACAGGTGTCTATAACAGCTACGAGATCACCCCATACTATGATCCCCTGATCTCAAAACTGATTGTCTGGGGGAAGAGCCGCGCTCAAGCTATTTTAAGAACACGCCGCGCACTGGAAGAATATAAGATCGTTGGAATTGTCTCAAATCTTCCCTTCCACCAGAACCTGATCAGCCAGACAAGATTCATGGCTGGCAATTATGATTCTCAATTTGTGGAAGAGCGCTTCTCTATGAGAAAAGCTGAAGAAGGAAAAGAAACTTATCCAGAGATAGCCGCAATATTTGCTGCTCTGTCTGCATATAGACGAACAGAATTATCTGCCCATATCATCCGCCGGGCTGAAAGAGATACCAGCAACTGGAAATGGATAGGACGCTGGGAAAGATTGCACCGCTAAGGAAACCTTGATGAAATACATAACTACGATCGATGAACAGGAATACATTGTTGAGCTGATTGAACCAGGAGTAGTAAAGGTCAATGATGTTGAATATTTCGTTGACTTTGAAGAGGTCGGTGGGCAGAATATTTTCACATTGCTGATCAATGGAGAATCTTTTGAGGCTCATATATCTGAAGGCGAAGCCAATCTCTGGAAAGTTTTGATGCAAGGCACTCTTTATGAAGCCGATGTCATCGATGAAAGAGAAAAACGCCTGAGTGAAGCCGCTGGGCATGTGGTGAAAGGCAGCAGTATTTATATGCTCCGGTCTCCAATGCCTGGGATGGTTACCAATATCCCGTTAAATGTTGGCGATGTAGTAGAGGCTGAAGATGTGATCCTTATCCTTGAATCAATGAAAATGCAGAATGAATTGAAAACTCCTCAGGCCGGTTATATCAGCGAGATCAGGATCGCTGAAGGTGATAATGTTGAGCAAAATCAGATCATGGTGGTAATTAATCCAAAAGAAGACTAATTGTCAGCGCCAAGCTCTTCTCCCCACTTTAAACTATTGGCTTTCATCTCAAATCCAGTATTTATTAAGAAATCAGATAATTTCTTAATATCTCCTGTAGTTTTAATTGATAAGCTGCCAATTCTATCAAGTTCATTCTCAAGACCATAAATCTCAAACAATCTTCCAACTTGTCTAGCAATTGCCGGGGATGGATCGATCAAACGCACATCTGGTCCGACGATCTCCTTTATCAATGGAAACACAAAGGGGTAATGGGTGCAGCCCAGAACGATGGTATCAATTCCAGCTTTCATCATTGGCTTAAGTGCATTCTCAAGAATTTTCCTGGTCTCTGCTCCGCCCAGATTCCCTTTCTCGATCTCAGCAACCAAACCAATACAAGGATCCTGGGTTAATTTCACATCCTTGGCAAATCTCTCAACAACTGATGAATACAACTCTCCCTGGAAGGTTGCGTGTGTTGCTAAAACCCCTACCACTCCGCTCTCTGTGGTCTCGGCAGCAGGTTTCACCGCTGGCTCCATCCCCACAAAGGGGATATCGGGGAATTTTTCACGTAGATGATACAGGGCTGCAGCTGACGCAGTATTGCAGGCAACCACGATCAACTTTGCTCCCTGCCTGATGAAATACTCAGTGATCTCAACCGAAAATCTCTGGATATCTTCCAGTTCCCGGTTTCCATATGGAACATGGGCTTGATCTGCAAGATAGATGATATCCTCATTGGGAAATTGTCTGGAGATCTCCTTCAGAACAGTTAGCCCCCCCACTCCTGAATCAAAAACTCCTATCGGGCCAGTTCGTTTCAGATCATCTGCCATTTTTTTCTGCTCTTTTCTGTGCAGCTTCTTTCAAAGCTGAAAACAACTTTTGTTGATCCTCATCTTCAGGCATCCATTCCGGGTGCCACTGAACACCTATCCCAAATGGATGATCCTCCAGCTCCAATCCTTCAACTAAATTATCTGTTGAGACTGCTGTTATC
>JAUWSD010000032.1 GCA_030610225.1 Chloroflexota bacterium | reverse complement strand
TGCACCCTTATGAAAATCCATGACATCATTCACCAAATTGCTGACTATTTGCAGCATAAGCGCACAAAAGATAGCAGCCAGAGCTGGAAGCAACAAAAAAGCTCCCTTTTGGAATGAGATGCTCCATGCAACCAGAACGGGCGCGATAGCAGCTGGAAGAGTATGGGGACGAATTGCCATCCACCAGGTACTCAATTTTGATGTTTTTTCAGGCATTAAGAGAACCTATCCTTGTCATGTCAGCTTATTTAATTATCCAAAATAGAATAACTCATTACAACCCAATATGCAATAATATCCACCTATAATGAAAACAGGAATCGATTAACCATAGATGATAAAATTTGATATGCTCAAATTCAGGAGAATGAAATGAAGAAAGTGCTACTATCCTGGAGCAGTGGAAAAGACAGCGCCTGGGCACTCTACATACTCCAACAAATGCAGGAAATTGAACTAGTTGGCTTGTTCTCAACCTATAATCAGGAATTTAACCGCATAGCCATGCACTCGACCAGGCTGGAACTGGTCAAAATGCAGGCAAAGAACACCGGTCTCCCAATCGACCTGATCCCCATCCCCTTCCCCTGCAGCAACGAAGACTATGAAAGGATCATGGGAGATTTCATTGAGGGTGTGAAGGAAAAGGGAATCACCCATATCGCTTTTGGAGACCTTTTCCTTGAGGACATCCGCCAATACAGAATCGACAAGCTTGCAGGTACAGGCATTGAGCCGATCTTCCCTATCTGGGGAATACCCACACATGAGCTTTCCAGCAAAATGCTTGCCAGCGGCCTGCGTGCTCAGATCACCTGTATAGATCCCAAGCAGATCCCGGAAGAATTTGCCGGTCTTGAATACAACCTTGATTACATAGAGCGCCTTCCAGAAAGCGTTGACCCATGCGGAGAAAACGGCGAGTTTCACAGCTTCGCTTTTGCTGGCCCCATGTTCAAAGAACCGATCCCAATTGAAGTTGGTGAAACGATAACCCGGGACGGATTCATATTTACTGATGTGATGCTCAAAAAATGATCATCGATAATAAGTTCCATCCCGCATATTTAGCTGAAGAAGGAAAGTGTTGCTTTCCTTTTTTTTCGTAATTTCCCTCATAAACCCATAATTATACAAAAACCCTACATTATCTATACATAAGTACTAATGACCCTTTTTAGGATATTTTATCGATTAAACTATATATAGTTAAGAAGGGAACAATAAACAACGATATTTCGTTTAAATGTTTAGGCCTTCTAAAGAGTTTTAAGGAGAGAAAAATGAAAAAAATAGCTTTTTTACTTGTCACGGCAATAATGGTCCTGGCTTTGATCGGCTGTGGATCAGCATTTAACAATAACGGAGATATTGATCAGAACGCATTAGTGGCAACAGCGGTCAAACAGACTGACGATGCACGATTGCATTCAACAGAAGTTGCAAAAGCACTGGCGACTGAAGCACCAACAGCCACCCCGGAACCGACACAGATTCCAGCTACAGCTGAGCCTACTGCAACTGTAATTATCCCAACAGCAACACCCAGCGAGCCTTGTTTATCAATGCTGTTCGTTGATGATGTCACCATTCCAGACAACACATGGATTGCACCCGGAGAAACCTTTACCAAAACATGGCGAGTCCGAAATGATGGCAGCTGTACATGGGATTCCGGCTATAAGGTCGAATTTAACTATGGTGCCCAGATGGAAGCTCCCGCATCGATTAGCCTCTCCAAAGATGTCCTTCCAGGAGATGATGTTGACATCACTGTTGAGCTTGAAGCCCCAGCAGATGCAGGCACATATACTGGACACTACTGGCTCAAGAGCGATACCGGAATATTTTTCGGCCCCTTCTATGTCCAGATCTTTGTCCCCGTCCCTGAACTGGCAGATTTTGATGGAGAAACCCTCGAGGTCTCACAAAATCTTCTTGGTTCTGTTGATGCAGCAGGAAATGTTATTAATGAATCTGCCTACGCAGGAGATACAGCAGGTGACGACAGGATCCAGGCATTCTTCAGCTTTGACCTGACAGAGATCCCGACTACTGCAACCATCGAAGCCGCCTACCTCCTGATCCCTTCATATAGTGGTGAAGGCGCCCCATTTGGACAGCTTGGCTATATGCGGGTTTACAGCGGTGCGATATTCCCGCTCGGAGCCGGCGATTATACAACAGGTGAATTTGAAGACATCGAATACCAGTCTGAAGCAGAACTTGCAACTTCAAAGATGAGTACAGCACTCAATTCAGAAATTCAGGATTCGTTAGCCACCGGCAAGATCGAACTCCAATTCTTCTTCCATCAGACCCAGAGCAACGATGATGGAATTGCAGATCATGTCGAGTTCAGCGAAGTTAGATTACTGATCTACTACACACCCTAGAATACTCACAACCAAGAAAAAGGGCATCCGATCGGGTGCCCTATTTTAATTAAATATTAATTGGACCAAGAATTTTATTTAGTCCAATCGGAAGCTTCATCCAGCCTTGCTTTCTCATCTTCAGATAATCTTAAACCAACAGCCCCGATATTATCCTTAAACTGCTTAATGTTCTTTGGCCCGATGATCGGGCTGGTGATGAGAGGATCAGAGAGCAGCCACCCCAAAGACATTTGCGAGACCGAATACCCACCCTTTTCCTGTCCCATATTCTCAACCAATTCTAGCAGATCCCAATTTTTGTCAATCATATGTCCCTGAACCCTTCCGCTCATCTCGCCGCGCGTGCCTGCAGGGATATCCCCCCCCTTCTTATATTTTCCTGTCAGGAATCCACCTGCCAGGGGACTGTAAGGTATCACACCAACTCCGTATTTGCTGCACACATCGGCCAGCTCGCGCTCAAACTCAGCCCGGTGAACCAGGTTGTAATGCGGCTGTATGCATTCATAACGATACAACTCATCTCTTTCAGATTCCCACATAGCTTCCATTAAACGCCACGCTGGATAATTTGAGCATCCTAAATATCTAACCTTGCCCTGATGTACAAGGTCGTCAAAAGCTCTCATGGTCTCTTGGATCTCAACATCCGGATCATAAGAATGTGATTGGTACAGGTCAATATAATCAATTTGTAATCTGCGGAGTGAGTCTTCAACCGCTTTCATTATGTGTTGGCGGGATAAACCCTGATCATTGGGATCATCACTCATCTGCCCCCGAACTTTAGTCGCGATCACAAGATTCTCCCGGGGGATATCAAACTTTTTGATCCACTTGCCGACTATTTCTTCAGAAACTCCACCCGGGTTTCCCTCAACCCAGCGTGAATAAATGTCAGCAGTATCAATAAAATTGATCCCGGCCTCATACGCTGCATTCAAGACCTCGAATGATGTCTCTTCATCCGCTGTCCATCCAAACTGCATCGTCCCCATGCAGAACTCACTGACTTTCAAACCAGTTCTTCCAAGTTTTCTATATTCCATTTTCAGCTCCCGGTAATTTCTTATAAATATTATAACTGGCATGTCAAGCAAAAAAATAGCTTCTGATCGCTCAGGAGCTATTTCTTTATCAAATACTATTTTCTTTTTAATCTCAACCAATCTGGTAATCTGAAGCTGCCTTCACCAGACACCCTGATGTCCCTTCGCTGGAATAAAAACCAGGATAATAGTGTAAATCCCAATCCAACACCCAGCAATCCGGCAAACCAATTCCAGTTTATTCCATCAATAGCACCTGCTCCCTGGAAGAACGCAAAGGGAGTGACATCATATAGAGGTTGAAGGTTCTCATTGATGTTGGAAAGCCCCACAAGCAGGAAGTTTGCTATCAATAAGGCTGAGGTCAAACTGCTTGCCATCCGTTTTGAAGGCAGCAACATGCTCAGCAATAACGCGAACCCACCAACCAACACTAATAGAGCGAACAATGGCACAAACATATTGAAAAATTCCATCAGCGTGAAGCCCAGATCAGAAAAGGGGGGAGCGATGACCCAGCTCAAATATGACACCAGCAAAACGATCACGAGCCCAGCAATAAAGCCCATAAAGCGTCCCCAGAACATCTTTGTCCTGCTTACCGGATAAGATAAAAGCAGGTCCAGAATTCCTGCTTCTTCATCCTTCGAGATCATATTCGCACAAGCACCTGCTGCAAAAATTCCTATGATCATCGGGATATACGACAGGAAATATGTATCCAGATACCCGACCGGAGATGCGATATTCTCAATGCTCGGGAAAAAAGCCATCATTTCTGGTGGAAAACTTCCATAAATTTCCGCAAAATCCATACCGCTATCAAACATATAAGGGTAAAACCATGCCATCAGCAAACCATATAATCCCAAACCAATCGACCAGCCCAGGAGTGACCCCTTCATCTTTCTAAGTGTGTGTTTAAATTCAGTGAACATCTCTAGATTGCCTCCTCTTGATCCTCTTTATAATATTTGAGGAATATCTCTTCAAGTGAGGGGCGCATAATTTCAATATCACTAACCGGAAACTCGGCTAACTTCTTGATCAATTTATCAAGATCACCTTTGATCTGAAGAGTAGCCTCGACCCCGTTCATTTTATGAAGCAGTTCCACGCCCTCAATATTATCAAGAGCCTGAAGATCTACACTTTCCTTGAATCTGATCCGCATCTGGCGCATCGTCATCAATTTCAGCTGGCTCGGGTTCGCTTCTTCTATGATCCTTCCACCACGGATGATCGCCACCCTGTCTGCCAGAGCCTCTACCTCGCCAATGATATGGGAGGAGAAAAAGACAGTTGCGCCGTTTTCACGTGCTTCCTTTAGCAGCTTATAAACTTCCTGCTGGATCAACGGGTCCAAACCGCTAGTTGGCTCATCCATGATCAATAGCTTTGGCTTATGCATCAAGGCCTGCACAACCCCGATCTTCTGCTTATTACCCTTTGACAAGGTTTTGATCGGAGTATTCAGATCAAGGTGGATCTTCTTTGCCAGCTCGCGCACATAATTCCAATCAATAGAGTTACCGCGCAGCTCAGCATAATATTTCAATTGTGCTTTCGGTTTCATATTTGTTTCAAGACTCAATTCTCCCGGCAAATATCCAACCATTTTGCGCACATCCACAGGATCCTTAAATGGATCTAGTCCAAACATAGATACATTTCCCTCCTGCGGCCTGATCAGATCAAGTAAACATCTGATCGTAGTGGTCTTCCCTGCGCCGTTCGGCCCCAGGAACCCCATGATCTCGCCCTGCTCCACTTCAAGATCAACACCAAATAGTGCCTGGGTCTTTCCGTAGAATTTGACGAGTCCTTCAGTCTTTATTGCAAATGTCTCTTCCATGTTTTCCTCGTTTCAAAAAGCTTTTAATCCAACAAAAATGGATTGGCTCACCCCTCATATATAACATTAATCTTATTCGATATTATAATTCTTGAATATCCAGTTAAATATGATGTTTCGGGAGAACAGAGATGAACGATCACTTACCAATAAAAGTTGCCCTGATGGATGATGATTTCTATGCCCTGAAGTGGAACACGGCCCTGTTTATGCGTGACCCCCGCACTACAGTAGTAATAGAAGCCGGCTCTCCCTCTGAGCTTCTGGCAGCATTGAAACACGAAAAAGGATCTCCGGATGCATTTATCATCGATGTGGAGTACATGCATGAGCTCCCATCCTTTGCCGACCTCCTGACTCAGCTGAGGAACGACCACCCATCTTCAACCCTGGTCTGCCTCTCCCAGTACGGGAAGCCGGAACATCTTGCAGCCGCTTTCAAAAGCGGAGCAAAAGCCTTCCTGATCAAAGATGATGTCCGTATGGCGATCATCCCTGCGCTCATCAAATCGATCACCTCAAAATTCATGATCTCCGCCTCGCTTGAAGATGCGGTCACAAAAATTGACTGTAGGGAATTTGATGTCTTTCCTGTCTGGCACCCAAACCCGAAGCTTACTCCCCAGATCATGAAAGCCTTCTGGCTGAGGGTTTTCTATGGGATGCGTGCTGCCTTTGCAGCTGAAGAGCTTTTTGTAGCGAAGGGTACGGTCGAACGCTATATCAACCAGGCCTACCGCATTCTTCCCGATATGTGGGGAGACGATTCATATCTGGATAAGATCGATCTTGACACGCTCTCACCGGAAGATCAGGCTTTCGTGTGGTTCACGCTTCCACCACGAAAAAAACCGATTTAAAGTTGAACCGCGCTTAAAAACACTTCCATTATTCCCTTATGCTAAAATAATTCAGATAGCTCTCTGAATTCTTAATGCTATCCTGATCAATTACTTAAAACTTTGGAGAAATTTATGTCCCTCACATTCAATATTGTACTGTTCCTGCTGGGAGGAATTTCATTCATATCTTTCTATTATTTTGCATCTGAAGCTGGCAAGGAGAACGAACCCAGAGCACAAAGTCTCGCACGGATCACCGCATTCGTCTCAGCATCATTCTTCCTTTTCTCGATCCTGATGGATAACGGATACAAGTTCGCCCTGATGGTCACTCTTGGTGCACTCTCAGTCATTGTCGTGATCCTTTTCGTTATTCCAGTTGGCAATGTTGAAGTCGGCAGACAGAAACCAAAGAGCAGAGTCGATGAAAGGGACATTATGTTCGCGCGGGGGCGTCTGCAGCCCGGAACCAGGGAATATAAAGAATATTATTCAATGCGGCCCAAAAATAAGGAATCAGACGACAATACCCGCAGTAAGCCGGGCCTGCTCTCACCACAATCACTTTATTTCAATCCCTATCATAATCCAGCCCCGATCTCCAGTTTTTCCCTGACCCAAGCCATGAAGCAGATGGTTGAGGGGCAGCCCCACCCTCACAATGTTTCATTTGGACTTGAAGATGCTACAAAATATATCAAAGGTATCACAAAGTATTTTGGCGCCCTGAATGTGGGCATAACCAGGCTTGAGCCCTATCATGTCTATTCACATATCGGCAGAGGTTCAGGAAAATACGGTGCAGAAATTCAGGTTGAACATAAATATGCCGTCGCCTTCACTGTCGAAATGTCTCATGAAATGATCGCAAACGCTCCCCAATCTGCAACCGTGATGGAAAGCGCCAAGCAGTATGTGGAAGCCGGGCGTATTGCGGTGCAGCTGGCAGAATCGATCCGAGTGCTTGGATACCCTGCCCGCGCACATATTGACGGCGATTACCGCGTTATCTGCCCACTTGTTGCGCGTGATGCAGGCTTGGGTGAAATAGGACGCGTGGGCCTCCTGATGACCCCCACACACGGACCAAGGGTGCGAATTGCTGTTGTCACCACTGACATGCCCCTCATCCCGGACGAATATATACCCAATACCAGCATGATCGACTTTTGCAACCTGTGCAAAAAATGTGCAGATAACTGCCCATCTAAATCGATCTCACTTGAACCTCTCGAAGAATACGACGAGACCCTGCGCTGGAGGATCAACCCAGATAGCTGCTATGAATACTGGAATGTGATCGGCACCGACTGCGGGATCTGCATACGCGTCTGCCCATACTCCCACCCATCCACAGCAACTCATAATCTCGTCCGCTGGGGCATATCCAGATCAGGCCTGTTCCGGCGTCTCGCCCTCTGGCTGGACAACCTCTTCTACGGAAAATATCCCGGCCCGAAAGATCCACCCGACTGGGCAAATTTCAGCTGATTTTTTAGTTAATACCCCTATTTTCTCCTTATCCACATCCTATATTTCGGAGTATATTTATCTAATTTAGTAAGATTCACAGCAAATAGCCAGACTAATCAATTAAGAGTGGCAACAACAAGTAACGGAGCAATCAAATGGATAAGAAAAGCTTTGGAAAATCAAGTGCAGTGGACACTTACACTATTGAAACAAAAACAGATAACAAGGTTCCCCTGATTCAGGTCAACAAAGGCCATGTAGAGAACTCTGTAAAAGAGATACTTGAATATATCGGAGAAGACTCAGAGCGTGAAGGGCTGCTGAAAACCCCCAACAGGGTCGCCAGGATGCTGGATGAGCTCACCTCAGGCTATCACACAAACCCAGAGAAATTGATCAACGGCGCAATTTTTTCAGCAGATTATGATGAGATGGTGATCGTCAATGATATTGAATTCTACAGTCTCTGCGAACATCACCTCCTGCCCTTCTATGGGAAAGCACATGTCGCTTACATCCCCAAAGACAAAGTCATCGGCCTGAGCAAGATCCCACGCATTGTGGATATGTTCGCCCGGCGGCTGCAGATCCAGGAACAGATGACATCCCAGATCGCGGATTTCCTGAGCGAAGCTATAGGCGCCAAAGGTGTCGCAGTTGTAGTTGAGGGTTCACATATGTGTTCAATGATGCGCGGAGTGAAGAAGCAGGACAGCAAAATGCGCACGATCTCCATGACCGGGGATTTCAAGGTAGACAAGGACCTCAGAAGAGAATTCCTCAACCAGATCCCAGCCCCATAAACATCTATAATTAAAAAAAAGCCCCGTTATGGGGCTTTTGATTCATCCTATCTTGATCACTGCACCATGAGGGCAGGCCATCACGCAGGTCAGGCAGGCGCGGCAGTAACTGCCGTCCCAGAAAGGTTTCTCACCTTTCTCGACTCGCTTAAATGCGTTGAAGTGGCACATTTCATTTGCTAAGCAAAGATCACATGCCTGGCATTTATCATCATCTACGAATAATTCTACTCTGACACCGTTATACTGCATAATAGCACCGATTTTATCTTAAACATTGGCGCTGTAAAGGGGAAAATTCTTACGAAAATATCGAGGATTTTATATTTACATTAATTACTAATTATTATTTCTGGTTGATTCTTAATAAATGATTTTGGAACTTCTTTTAAAATGTATTCTGCATTAGCCACACAATTGTATGAATCATAATTCACATATATATAAATCTTCTCACCATTATATTCTTCTGTAATAAAACTAACCCCTTTGCAGGTTTGTATAAAGAAAAGAGAGAAACTTTTTTCCCAATCCTGTCAGGATAAGGTATTGATAATGTTGAATTATGATTCAAAGTAAATTGACAGCTTTCTCGTAAAACAGCTTTCCATGTATCAATCTGTAAAACAGATCCATCCGGTAGTTTGAAGTGAGTGGGTTTTTTCCGGCAATTTCATCAATCTCACTTAAAGCAATAAAATTTAAATTTTCCTTTACCTGTTTCTGATCTTTTTGGAAATCAATGTTAGAGACATGCTTCATTAAATTCATCTCTTTATTCATATTTGCTAAACTATTTTCGATTTCTTCGATTCTTTGTGAAAGAACATCTATCGTTTGTTCAACAGGCCAATATTTAGCAGCATCCAGATGTTGAACTAGATACGCTGCACAATCAACTGGATCATCGTTAATTAAATTTAATATTATACTTGGTTCAGTGTTTCCAGGTGAAAATTTATCAAAATGCTGCCATT
>JAUWSD010000021.1 GCA_030610225.1 Chloroflexota bacterium | reverse complement strand
ACTTTAGGACTGCTGTTTGATAGGTTGTCAATTACAACTATTTCATATCCGTTTTCAATTAACTGAACACAGGCATGACTTCCGATATACCCTGCTCCCCCGGTTACCAAGATTTTCATACATACTCCTCGAAACTATTCTTAAAATAGGTAAAATGTACCCCTCTAAATAGAGGTGCATAGATTCTACTCGAATTATAATGAATTAATGAAGAACTTTGGTTATTTGAATAAGCATGAATCGGAAATACTATAATGAAAAAACTCTTAAGGTTGTTCATATTCCTGGTAATTTTTATTGGGATCTCCAGCGTTACCGGCTCAGAGAGCGTTCATGCATATTTGGAATTAAATTCTGCACAGGAGCTCATCACTGTAATTAATCAATATCGGATCGAAAACGATCTACCCGCCTTTCAGACAAATGGTGCCCTGATGGCAGCAGCTCAAAGACATTCAGATTATATGGGATCAAGTGGGCTGATCACTCATAACGAACCCGACGGAAGCACTCCCAAAGAACGAGCAGGTGCTGAAGGGTACGGAGCAGGCTATTACTATTGGATCTCAGAGCTCATCTACGGAGGATGGTACGCAAGCGCACAGGATACCATTTATTGGTGGAAGGCATCCTCAGTACACAATTACTATCTCCTTTCTAATTATTATGTCGATATCGGCGCCGGCGTTGCTACAAATGGAACATGGAATTATTTCACTGCTGTTCTGGGGTTTATCGAAGAATATGAAGACCCGAATAATCCTCCAGCAGCAACGGCAACACCAACAACTGTGGGTCCAACCAAAACGCCTTCTGGAGCACCAACTGAGACACCAACTAACGAACCGACCGAAAATCCAACTGAGGAACCTACTCCAACTCCATATCCCACAGCAGTTCCAGTAGTTACCGCAACACCAAACCCGGATGGTTCAGTTATTCATACCGTTCAACCTGGCCAGTATTTATCTATGATCGCTGCTGCATATGGAGTATCTCTTGAAAGCTTATATGAGTTGAATGGTTTGAATCAATATTCGATCTTGTATGTTGGTGACCAGATCATCATCATTCCAGCTGATACCCCCCAACCTACACCTACACCAACAAACACTCTCGCTCCAGATCCAACCGATGAAATTACACCAACTAATACTCTCACACCAGACCCAACTGAGGAAATAACCCCCACTAATACAGTGCCTGCTTCATCAGGATTTGCTACTCCAACCCCCATGCCAGATGGCTCGATAATTCATATCCTTGAACCTGGTCAGAATTTATGGCAACTTTCAATTCTTTATGATGTTCCACTTGCTACAATCCTTGAATTGAATGGCCTGTTTGAATGGTCGATCGTTTATCCTGGAGATCAGATCATCATTGTCTCTGGTTTTGCTCCAACAGCGACAGCCACGGTTATACCTCCTACAGCTACCCCGACATTGCTGCCAACTTTCACACCAACGGTGGTACCGCCAACAGAAACTGCTATACCTGAAGTCATTCAGGAGATAACAGAAGTTGCCGCTACGGAAACTGAAGTGGAAGGTGTTGAGCAGGAAGTTGTGATTCCCGTACCTACTGCTGCGGACGATGGCCAAGATGACCTGCCTATTGATCGTGAAACTATGTTGATCATGTTGATCATTCTAATTGGTTTACTCTTTATGCTGATCTCTTTTGTCCTGATATTCAGAAAGAAATAACAATAAATTAAATCAAAAAAGAGTGATGCATATGCATCACTCTTTTTATTATTTAAGTTACCTTATTTCAAAAAACCTGAAACTAATGGTACTTCAAAGACCTCGCCCTGGAAAGCTTTGTATGCATAATAAAGCATTCCTAACCAAAGGAAAGGTGAAATGCAGCCAACGAACGGTATCATTGAAAGAATTATTGTTAAAACCATAATAGCAATTCCTGTAACCAGAGCCTGCATTAAATGTGCTTTTATGAAAGGACGTTCTTTCTTGTCGTCTAAAAACATAATGACGATTGGTACAAGTGGACTAAATACATAACATAATGCTGCGATTAACTTATCATCCTGGGTAATATCAACTGGGAGTTGTTCTGCCATTGGTTATATCCTCCGTAAAGATTGTGTTTTATTATAATGATATTATATAACACACTACGGGAAAACGGTTACGGATTTTCCCATTAATCTATGCTAAAATCGTTTCATGGATACTAGGATCGTATTTATGGGGTCGCCAGATTTTGCCCTGCCATCTTTAAGCGCTCTGGCAGAGAATTTCAACGTGGTAGGCGTAGTAACCAAACCGGATAAAAAGTCTGGAAGAGGACAAAAAACAACTCCTCCTCCCGTTAAGAAACTCGCACTTTCACTTGGAATTGAGATCATCCAGCCCAAGTCATTAAAATATGATGATTTCCAGCAAAAACTTAAAGAATGGAACCCGGACCTGATCGTAGTCGCAGCTTTCGGAAAGATCCTGCCTGGTTCAGTTCTTGATCATCCACAATTTGGCTGCATCAATGTTCACGCATCATTGCTTCCAAGGTGGAGAGGTGCTGCTCCCATCAATGCTGCTATCCTGAACGGTGACGAGTACTCGGGGGTCACGATCATGAAAATGGCTCATGGATTAGACACTGGTGATATCATCTCCAAGAGATCGATCCCTATCCTTGATACTGAAACTGCCGGCTCATTATTTGATAAGCTATCTTCTCTTGGAGCAAAACTCCTCTTAAATACAATTCCAAATTTTATCAATGGCAGCATATTGCCCCGCCCTCAAAATGATGAGTTTTCAACTTACGCCCCGATGTTGAAAAAATAAGATGGAATAATCGATCCAGAGAGAAGTGCCATTGAGATAGCCAGGCAAATCCGCGCATTCAATCCATGGCCCGGCTCCACTTTCATCTATGAGGGTAACAATCTGAAGATTCACGAAGTTAGCATCATCAATGAACAAACATACCAAACTGGAACCCGATTTATCCATAATAAAAAACCAGCTCTTCAGACTTCAAATGGAATTATAGTTCTGGAAAAAGTACAAAAAGCAGGGAAAAAAACGATCAGCGGCGAAGATTTCTTGCGGGGTGCAAGAGATTGGGAATCATAAGTCTAAGGAATTTACATGTATAAGAAATTGAACATTCTCAGCATTGGTGCTGGCGCAATAGGAACCTATTTTGGTGGCAGTCTGGCCCTTAAGGGACACAAACTCGTCTTTCTAGATAGGCCAAAGGTCGCAAAAGAATTAAGCTCTGGAAAATTAACATTAAATCTGAACGGCAGCGAATTTGAGATCAACAATCCTACAGTTGTTGGATCAATCGAAGATGCCCTGAAACATGGACCTTTTGATATTGCATTATTCGCCCTGAAATCCTTTGATACAGTCAGTGCTCTTGAATCATTGGCCCCTTTTGCAGATAAGCTCCCCCCATTCCTTTGCCTTTCCAATGGAGTCGAGAATGAATTGGAGATAATTCGCTACCTCGGAACCGGGAAAGCCATCTATGGGACTGTGACAACCGCAGTAGGCAGACGAGGAACTGGCAATATCATCGTTGAAAAACTTCGCGGCATGGGAGTTGAAGCTGGCCATGATATTTCAGAAATACTGGTATCTGCAATGAATGAAGCGGGACTGAAAGCAGAGCTATTTGACTCCGGTCCATCAATGAAATGGTCAAAGATGATAACCAACCTGATCGCCAATGCAAGTTCAGCAATTCTTGACATGACACCCGCTCAAATCTTCTCCCATCCAGGCCTTTACTACCTTGAAGTTCAGCAATTATTAGAAACTTTGAAGGTAATGAAAGAATTAAGGATCGATGTTGTGAATTTGCCTGGTACACCAGTAAAGTTATTGATCTGGGCAGTTAAATATTTACCCCTTTTCATCAGCAGACCCTTGCTTAAAAAAGCTGTTGGTGGCGGACGCGGTGACAAGATGCCATCGTTCCATATTGACCTTCATAGCGGACGTGGGAAAAGTGAAGTAGAGTACTTGAATGGTGCTGTTGTAAGATATGGAGAAAAGCTTGGCATTCAGACTCCTGCGAATCTATTGTTAAATGAGAAATTGATGGAACTGAATACTCAACCTGAAAAGATCGAGGATTACAGGAATAATCCTACCCTATTATTAAACGAATTCTAGTGGTTATCTTCAGCCTTTGGATCGTCTCGCAGTAGTTGAACAGCATGTTCGAGAACAGGTGCAACGACTTCGAAATTCTCAACCGCAGCTTTTGGACTCCCCGGAAGATTAATTATCAGCGTATTATCTCGTATACCTGCAACAGCCCGGGAAAGAACAGCGTGTTTTGTGATCTTCAAACTTTCAGCTCGCATCACTTCAGCTAATCCCGGTGTTTCCCGGTCAATTACTTCTTTGGTTGCCTCAGGAGTAATGTCTCTGGGAGCAAAACCAGTGCCACCAGTGGTTAAAATCACATCAACCCCATCATTTGAAGACCACCCGATTAAAACTGCCTGAATGTCCAATTTTTCGTCCGGGACAATAGTCTTTTCAACCACATTCCACCCTTTACTTAGCACTGCTTGTTCTAAAGCTGGTCCAGATAGATCTTCCCGCTCACCACTTGATGATCTATCTGAAACAGTCACTATACCTATGCGCAATAGCGTCATTCTTCAAGCCCTAATAATTTCCGCCATTCTTCGTCAAGCCCATCGTCATTTACACCAAAATAATAACGAATCAGGCCATTTTCTTTTAATGCCAGATCATAACGCTGCTTTTTACTAGAACTGCCGTACTTCTTCACGATCCCAACATTACCTTTCCAATCGATCTTTATTGATGCATCTTCTTTCATGATCTTTTGATAATTAACGATCGCATAATGCCACAATCTTCTTGCTGACTTGACAGTCACGTTTTTGACCTTTTTATCATTCCTGAGATCGTGGACAATATAATAAGTAACCCCTTCCCGCTCATCCTGTTTATTGATTTCTACTCCTGTGTGTGGCCTGCTCAAACCTACTTTTTCCTGTTTTGGATCAATTGCTTTTACAGGAACCTGCAGGTCTTCAATACTCATGCCCCTTGAGACCAAGCTTACGATCTCATCCCTTACAGCTAGACCAGTCTCAGATTCATCGCGGACATATATCTTATTATCATCAACTGCATACGGCGGGTCATCACCCCGGGGAACTGTGATTCTCAATACTGCCTTCCCATTAGTTTTATGCGAATCCAGTGAACATTTCAATGGTGGATTGATCTTGTGACTGATCTCTTTCTGGATCTGGGATGTTGCTTGTTTTATTGAGCTCAAACCCACAATCGCTTTGGATGAGTCGGAATTTACACCAATGTATAAAGTTCCGCCGTTCGCATTAGCAAAAGCGCAAATATCTGCGATGATCGAATACAAGTAACCACCTCTGACAGAATAATTCTCATGAAAATCCTGAATAATGTTGCTGCCCTCTTCACGGGCTTTTTTAATAAAGTCAAATTCTGGTTTTCCAGTTATCTGTTTCTTCGGTCTTGTCCGATTAAATTCTTTACTTTCAAGCACTAGTTTTATCTGCTCAAAACTTGGTTCAGAAAGTAAGAACTCAGTTGCACGATCACCCACTCCAAGATTCTTAACCCTCTTTGGATCTGTTTTAATCCTGTGGGCGTCTGAACCCTGAATGCAATGCATTCTGCGGGAATACTGAGGTTTACTACCATTAAAGAAACTTGCGGTTGTTCTGCTGCCATATTTCTCCAGGTCTGTAACTTCCAATGCCAGCAAGTTTGGATCCTGCGTGTAAGATATCTTAGTTTGCCCACCTATCGGGAATCCTCTCATTGCTATCCCGTTATTGGAATTCGCATGAGCAGCAATCGCCATTCCACCCGCATCAGAAATGACCTGATATGCCTTAAGAACATCCGAGGATGATCCGATCGTTGCTGATCCTTCATCCAATAATTCAGAAGGAACCTGTAATTCTAAAAGCAGATATTCTATCTCTCTAATGGGTTTCTCTGGTGGGAATATTCCAAGAATATGAAAACCAAAAGTAGCAGTAAACTCAAAACCTGGAAGGACTAAGACCTTATCCAGTAACTTTTCAAAATCCTTTAATTTACTTTCTTCTTCGGGTAATATTCTCTTTAATTGTTTCAGCGTCCGTAATTGCTCAATTTCTTCATTGAGTTTTCTGTACCCTGCAACTGTATTATGATCAGTGATCGCGATCACTGATAAATCTTTTACTTCAGCCTGCCTGAGAATTTCCAGGAATTCAACATTCTTTTCCTGGTAATCACTTGATGCTGGAGTATGGATATGCAGATCTGCTGCATACCATTTTCTTGCCCCTTTTTTATTTTTGTTTGCCACATTTCACCTTAATTTCTAACTGAATCGTTTGATCATTTCCAGTAAATCGCTTGGCAAATAAGGCTTTTGTAAAAATCCCTTTGCGCCTTTTTCAAGGCACTCTTTCGAATAAT
Source organism: Chloroflexota bacterium (assembly GCA_030610225.1). GTDB lineage: Bacteria > Chloroflexota > Anaerolineae > Anaerolineales > UBA11579 > JABJGH01. The sequence goes on along the minus strand of JAUWSD010000021.1, from coordinate 4,132 downwards.
CCAATCCTGATGTCGATAATACTTTTGTTTCACTGATCAAAGGATCCTGTTGGATCTCTTCTAATATATCTAAACCATTATATTCGCCTAGTTTTACATCCAAAAGGACGAAATCCGGCTTATGTTCCCTTATTTGATCAACGGGGTCTGAGGTGATCTTGGCTGAAATTACTTCTATATTTTCGAATTCCAGTATTTTGGAAACTAGCGTCACCATTTCCTCGTTATCATCTAATAACATCATTTTTGTCATTATTCTATCCAATGCGAATTACTGCTCTATTTTACTCTTTTCTTTCTTTTCGTGACCAAAGCAGCATCAAGGACTTCCTGAATTGTTTCAACGAACTTAAACTCCATTGAATTTATTACTTCATCCGGGATCTCTTCAAGGTCTGCTTCGTTTCTGGCAGGTAAGATCATTTTCTTTAATCCTGCTCTATGTGCTGCTAATACTTTTTCTTTTACTCCACCAACGGGCATCACCTGTCCCCTAAGGGTGATCTCACCTGTCATTCCGACATCTGGTTTAACTTTCTGGTCTGAGGCCATGGAAACAATAGCTGTTGCCATCGTAACCCCAGCAGAAGGTCCATCTTTCGGCTGCGCACCTGCTGGAACATGCAAATGTATATCCCTGGCTTCAAAGTATTTGGGATCAAGTTTCAGGGTTTTTACATTTGACCTTACATATGAGAGTGCAGCTTTTGCAGATTCCTGCATAACTTCGCCTAAAGAACCTGTAAGTTGAAAACCGCTTCCACCTGGCATGCTGGTTGCTTCCACAAATAGAACATCACCACCAACCGGTGTCCATGCCAAACCAGTAGCGACACCTGGAATAGCTGTTCTGGTTGCAATTTCTTCTGTATGGAAGAATCTTGGTTTACCCAGATATTCTTTTACTAACTCAGGAGTAATTTCTGCTTTCTCCAGTTTGTCTTCTGCAACTTTGGTCACGATCTTTCTGCAGATCGACCCGATCATCCTCTCAAGGTTTCGCACCCCCGCTTCTCTGGTATACGATCGGATAATCGCCTTGAGTGCATCCTCGGAAAATGTTGCTTCATCTTCCCGCAGTCCATTCTCGCGTAGCTGCCTCGGCACCAAATATCCTTTGGCGATCTCAACCTTATCTCTCTCGGTGTATGAACTGATCTCAATGATCTCCATCCTGTCTCGCAGCGGTCCAGGAATTGTGCTGAGAGTATTTGCAGTGGTGATGAACATCGTCTGAGAAAGATCATATGCAACTTCCAGATAATGATCCCTGAACTCACTATTCTGTTCCGGGTCTAAAACTTCCAGCAGTGCTGATGCCGGGTCACCACGGAAATCACTGCCCAGCTTATCGATCTCATCAAGCATGAAAACCGGATTGTTGGATTCAACTCTCCTGAGTCCCTGGAGTATTCTTCCGGGTAATGCCCCAATATAAGTTCTCCGATGCCCTCTGATCTCTGCTTCATCTCTCACGCCTCCAAGTGAGATCCGAATGAATTTTCGCCCAAGTGCCCGGGCGATTGATTGGCCTAAAGAAGTCTTTCCAACACCAGGAGGTCCTACAAAACAAAGGATCACGCCCTCCCTTTCCTTGCGAATGTGATCTTCTGACTTCTTTTCTTCGAATTCTTCCTGTCTGTCTATGCGCAGCTTCCTGACAGCAAGGAATTCCAATAACCTCTGTTTAACCTCATCAAGACCATAATGGTCTTCTTCCAGGACACTTCTAGCATTTTGAATATCGAGCGTATCCTCAGTTGTGATTGACCATGGGAGTGTAACGAACCAGTCCAAATATGTACGAATAACACCATATTCTGCTGAAGATGGAGGAAGTTTATTCAAACGTTTTAGCTCTCTGGTAGCCTGCTCATTAGCTTCTTCAGGCATCTTTGCTGCTTTGATCTTCTCGCGAAGATCCTGAACTTCTGCAATACCGTCATCTGCCTCTCCAAGCTCACGCTGGATGGCTTTCATCTGCTCTCGTAGGAAATAATCCCGCTGGACCTTCTCAATTTCTGTTCGAGCATCATCCTGGATCTTCTGGCCAATCTCCAAAACATCCAACTCTCTGGTCAAGAAATTTGTCAGGTTCTGGAGTTTATCTTCGATTGCATTTATCTCCAGAAATATTTGAGCGTCATCCAATCCCATTCGCTGAAAATTTGCGATCGAATAAGCAACCTGTAAAGGCTCTTCTACCTGAAGGATGGAGCTTACGATCTCCTGGGGAATCACTGATGCCATTTCGGTGATCTTCTCAAATTGTCCCCTCACAGATCTAGTCATCGCTTCCAAATTTAAACTATCTGCTGTAAGGTCTTCGGGATAAAGTTGAACCTTTGCTTTTAAATAAGGTTCTTCATCAACATATTCCTTGATCTTCATCCGTTCAATTCCCTGCACCAGCAGTCGAATCGTGCCATCAGGCAATCTAAAAAGGCGTTGGATTGAAGCGATCGTTCCAACTTCATAAAGATCTTCTGGATCTGGTGCTTCAAGGTCAGGTTTCTTCGAAGTCACCATCCCGATCAACCTGTCTCCACCCGATAATGAATCGATCAATCTAATAGACCTTGGTTGTCCGATCGTCAAAGGCATTGATGTATGGGGATACACAACTATTCCTCTTAATGGGAGAATAGGTAGAATTTCAGGTTTTGTTGAATTTCCTTTTCCTTTTTTGTTCTTATCTTTATTTCGCTTCTGAAAGATCCTTTTGAGAGATGGAGAAAACATTCTATTAAATTCAGAATTTTCTCCATTTTCAAGGATGTTTAAACTCTCAAATAACTCTTCCAGCCATTTATTGTTCGGCATTAACGCATTTTCCTTATATCTATCTCCATCAAATATTATTACCCGATAAATACTTATTTGATTATCTCATATTTGATGGAATCGAGGTCGGTTTCTTACGGTAATTAATTTTACCAATTGATCATTGTATCATGTAGCAAATTTCGGATTTCTAATAATAAACTTATACTCATCTCTTTATTATAAAGAAACCGCCTTTAACCTGGCGGTTTCAATCTGCGCCCCTGGAAGGACTCGAACCCTCAACCTGCGGCTTAGAAGGCCGTCGCTCTATCCTTTGAGCTACAGAGGCATTTTTGGCAGGGAATATTATACCCTTAATTACGAGATATACTAACAATTATACGCCTAAAAGTGGATTGAAAAGGAGTATGAAACCATGAAACAATCCACATTAAACCAACGGACTATTACATTTTCTGTTGATGATTATCTGGATACTTGGATAGAAGCTTTTTTGTTTGACAGGAAATCTCAAAGTCTAAGTATAGGCACTATAAAATTTTACAATGAAAAACTCACCAGTTTTCTGTATTTTGTAATTCACGAATAATTAGCAATATCTTTGATATTACCCCTAATTTGATAAGAGAATACTTAGTATATCTGAGTCAAAATGGTCATAACCAGGGTGGAGTTCATTGTTGCTATCGTGCATTGAAAACTTTTCTATATTGGTGGGAAGATGAGGTTGAAGCGGAAGGTTGGAAAAACCCTATTAGAAAAGTGAAAGCGCCTAAATATCCAAAACAAATATTACCGCCTGTTAGCTTGGATGATATTAGTTCATTGCTTAATACTTGTGATAGTTCATTTACAGGAATAAGGGACAAGGCACTTATTTTGTGTTTGTTAGATACTGGTGTTAGGGCTTCAGAGCTTATATCTATGAATTTGAGTGATATTGAAAGAACCGTAACTTCAATTTTTATTCAGAAAGGAAAAGGTAATAAGTCAAGAACTGTTTTTTTAGGCAAGAAAACAAGAAAGGCTTTACGCTCCTTCTTAAAAATGCGAAATAAAAATGGGGATGCTTTATGGGTTACAAATTATGGAACTAGACTTACCTATGGGGGGCTTCGACAAATAATTAGAAGAAGAGCAATTAAAGCAAATATTAAAACGCCTGGTCTTCACGACTTTAGAAGAGCTTTCGCCTTACAATGCCTTAGAAATGGAGTAGATGTTTACTCCCTTCAGAAGATGATGGGCCATGCAGATTTACAAGTATTACAGAGATATCTAGCTCAAACAACTGAGGATATAAAAAAGGCACATAGGATTGGGAGTCCTGTTGATAATGCTTGGT
>JAUWSD010000093.1 GCA_030610225.1 Chloroflexota bacterium | reverse complement strand
GGGTGTCTATGATATTCCGAATGTGAAGGTTGATGCCCAGGTCGTAGCGACTAATAAAGTGCCTGGCGGTGCTTTCCGCGGCTTTGGTGGCCCTCAGGGTGCGTTTGCAGCAGAAAGTCAGATGAATAAACTGGCTGAACAACTGGACATGGATCCAGTAGAACTCCGAGTGAAAAATGCCATGAATAAAGAATCTCTGACATCTATGCAGACTCCTTTGCCGGGGGTGGCAAATGTTGCCGAGGTTTTGGAACGTTGTGCAGATGAATCCTTCTGGGTGAAGGAAGATGGGAACTGGCATAGAAAACCGATCAAATCCGAAGAAGAAAATGATTTCCTGAAACGCGGCTTCGGTTATGCTTGCGGGATCAAGAATATAGGCTTTTCAGCCGGATACCAGGAAAATTCCTGGGCAACAGTTGAATTGTATGGGGACACAAAGATCGAAAAAGTGATTGTACGCCATGCCGCTGCAGAAGTTGGGCAAGGCACACACACTGCAATTGTGCAAATGACAGCTGATGCTATAGGTGTACCGGTCGAAATGGTTGAGATCATCAGCGCTGATACAGGTGAGACCAAAGATTCAGGGAGTGTATCCGCTTCCAGAATGACCTTTATGGCAGGCAACAGCGTTTACGAAGCTGCCGAAATAGCTCTTGAGAAATGGGCTGATGAAGAAAGGCCTGCAATAGCAACTCACCAATACCTGGCACCGAAAACGACTAACTTTGATCCAGATACTGGTTCTTCTTCTCCAAACGTTGCTTATGGTTATGTAGCCCAGGCAGTGGAACTAGTTGTTGATACCGAAACCGGCCAGATCACTGTGGAGAAAATCTACTCTACCCATGATGTTGGTAAAGCTATTAACCCTGACCAGGTGGTGGGACAGATAGAAGGTGGTGTCATCCAAACGCTTGGTTATGTGCTGACAGAGGATTTTATTGAGGAAGGTGGATATGTGAAGACAGATAGACTGTCAACATATCTGATTCCCACTGTACAGGATATCCCCGGGATAATGGAATCAATTGTGATGGAGACTCCTGATCCTAATGGGCCCAAAGGAGCATTGGGGATGGCTGAGATGCCATTTATTCCTCTGGCACCGGCGATAACAGCAGCAGTTCATGATGCTACTGGTGTTTGGTTCGATGAATTCCCATTAACGCCGGAACGTGTATTGAGAGGGCTTGGCAAGATATAAATCTTGGGAGCTTGTAAGACATTGGTGTCCTACAGCAACTGCAAAGCGGTTCGTCGATTCTTATACAATATATTTTTTAATAATCGAGGGACAAATTATAGACTCACAGCCAAAAGATTGGGGGTTTTGCTATTGGCTCTGGTTATCTATATTCCAATCGAGTTATTCGTCTGGACCGGGTTTATTCTAGATGAGATATTCTTCCCGAAATTTCACGATCTCAAGATAATCCAGCCAATATTCATCATTGGAAATCCGCGCAGTGGGACAACTTTTCTTCAGCGGCTCATGGCTAGCGATACCGCAAATTTCCTTTCGATGAAGACCTGGGAGATCTTTGGATCACCTTCCATTACTTCAAGAAGACTGATCCGGGGTGCAGTTAGTTTTGGCCGGACACTTGGCATGCCGATCACCAGAAGGATCAGGAAAATGGAGCAGCTTTGGAAAGAGGATGATCGGATCCACCGCTTCAGGCTTCGTGCCCCAGAGGAAGACGAATATTTGTTTGTACATAATTTTTCCACCCTGAAGATCTGGTCGTTCGCTTCCATGGAAGATGAGGCGGACCCTTATATTTATTATGATCAAAAGATTTCCCAGGAAGATAAAAACCGTAATATGTCGTATTATGAAAGCTGCATCCAGAGGCATTATTATTACCATGGACAGCCTAATAAAAATTACCTTTCCAAGAATCCGAATTTTTCTCCTGCGATCGACACCCTGCTTGATAAATTCCCTGATGCAAAATTCATATATCTGGTCCGCGACCCGCTGGAAGCTGTTCCATCTCATATCAGCCTTAAAGAACGCGAATGGCAAATGCTGGGTTCACCACTCAAGAAATATGCCTGCGCTGATTTCATCATCAAATCATCTGAGCATTGGTACAATTATCCATTGGAAAGATTAGAGGACCTTCCTGAGGATCAGGCTATCATCGTTAGGTTCGACGATCTTGTAAAAAATGCAGAAGAAACCGTATTGCATATTTACCAGCAATTCGGTTTTTCTGTAACAAAAGAATTCAAATCACTTCTACAGTGTGAAGCCAAACAAGCCAGAAATCACCAGAGTCAGCATCTCTACTCCCTGTCTGAAATGGGTATCAACCCTCAAGAAATGACTGATCGATTTGGCTCAGTAATTGATAGATTCAGTTTTGGTGCAGAAAATTAGGCCAAGAATAATAAAATGAAAATAGTATTCACTTCAATATTTCGGCCCGGTCACGGGGGTGGGGCGGGTAGAGTCGCTCATGAACTAGCTCATAGCTTTGCCTTAGATCATGAAGTGGTGATGGTTTGTCCAGCAAATAAAAATGGGATCAGCAAGGATGATGCAGGCCTGTTGGTATACGGCATTCGCAGTGCTGGCGATACTGAGTTCCAGATGCCGGATTTATCTTCCCGATCAGTTCGCCAATTATTCGAATTTTTAGATGATTTTCAACCTGATATAGTTCATGCCCATGAACCTGCCCTGATGGGATTAATCGGGCAGATCTGGGCCAAGATGAATCGAGTTCCTTTTGTTCATACAACTCATGTTCTGCCTTCTAGGGCGATTGAATTTGGGACATCTGAGGCCATCCATGTCCCGGGTCCCATTCTGAAAAGCTCGCTGACAAGTTATGCAGTTCAAAGTGTGCTGGGAAATTTCTTTAGCAACTGTGATGCGTTGATAGCTTTGAATCAACCTGCCTTGGAGTCGATCAGAGATTTCGGTTTCGAAGGGCCTATTTTTGTAGTTCCCAATGGAAGAGCTTTAGCTCACTACAATCAGCGCGAATTTGCTGATAATAAATCCGAGCAAAAAGTACTGGTTTTTATTGGTTTTCTTTCTGATCGTAAAAACCAATCCTATTTATTAAAAACCCTTAAAGCTTTGCCAGCTTACTATACCTTGCGCTTGATCGGAAAACCTCTTAACGCCGAATACCAAACTAAATTGGAACGGTATATCCAAAAGAATAACCTCAAAAACGCTGAGTTTGTGGGACAGATTACACACGAACAGATCCCGGATTACCTTGAAGAAGCCCACATATTTACTTCAGCTTCAAAAATGGAAGTCCAAAGTCTAGTGGTGATCGAAGCATTGGCATCTGGGACGCCAGTAGTTGGATTGTCCAATGAGACTATAGATGAACTGGTGAGCGTAGATGAGGGTGCCTGGCTGGCAAAGGATCAAAAACCAACAGCGTTTGCAAAACAAATCGAAAGAATATGCAATTTGCCGCCAGATCAATATCAAAAGGTCTGCCAAAATGCACGAGAACGTGTACAACATTTAGATTGGTCCAATGTGGTGAATTCTACTGTCAAGGCATACCAGGAGATACTGAAGATCAACCTGACTGTCTCTGATGACGAAAGCGATATGTTAACTAGTCTGGTCAGATTCTTCTCGATGGGCGATCTCAAAGATTATTTATTGGATGTGATCGATGACGCAAGGAACCGATCTACTGCAGAAGCCAGTATGCTGCCCCGGGTGAAAGTTCCTTCAAAAATGCAATCATGGATCCGAGTTCCATCTTCAACCTGGTTGATATCAGGCATGACCATTGCTGTCTCTGTAATCGGATATTTGTTTATGCGGGGTAGAGGGAATAAGGAAAAATAAATCGATCCGTTTCTAGGTATCAGGGTCCTTGTTCCCAGAGTGTAAATAATGTGTCATATCCCCCCGTCAAACCATTTGTATTATTGAGCCTGTTGTATAATAGTGGCTTGGTTGGATATCCAGAAACTGATAATAAATTACCGATCAAGCGGTTATAAATAAGAGAAATTTTATTGGGAGTGACCGATGAAAGATTACCTAGTTCGTGGAAATATCGAGGAAGTTGATCCAAAGCTGTACGAGCTGATCAAGATTGAGGAAGAGCGCCAATATCGGCGATTGATTCTCATTCCAAGCGAAAGCATGACCCCAAAATCTATTCGTCGCGCTCTTGGGTCAGGTTTCCATAATATTTATGCCGAGGGTTACTCATTTGATTTGACGGGCGGGTTAACCGAAGACGAACTCTTTGATTATGACAAGCTGCTCACAGAGTACCGGCGCTATTCCGATGACCGTTATTACAAGGGTGTGGAATATGCAGATATTCTGGAAGGGATCGCCTGTCAGCGGGCTGCTCAGGCTTTTTCAAACGACGAAAAAACCGCTCTTGATATCTATGTGAATGTCCAGCCCCTTTCTGGTGGTCCAGCAAATAACGCGGTTTATCATGGTCTCGTAAATATTGGTGATACAGTCATGGGGATGAACTTGCTCCATGGTGGACATCTTTCTCATGGTTCACGAGTCAATCGATCTGGCGAATTCTATAATATTGTTTCTTATTCAGTGGATCCAGAGACCGAGATGCTGGATTATGACGAACTTGAACGCCTTGCGCTTCAGCATAGGCCAAAAATGATCATTGCCGGAGTTTCATCTTATTCCTGGCAGCTGGATTGGGCCAGATTTAGAAAGATTGCTGATCAGGTCGGGGCATATTTGTTGGCAGATATTTCTCATGTGGCGGGATTGGTCGTTGCTGGTGAATACCCCTCTCCAATTGGCCATGCTCATATAATCTCGACTACAACCCATAAAACCCTGCTTGGACCGAGGGGAGCGATCTTGATGAGCACTGACCTGGATATTATCCGGAAGATCGATAGGGCAGTATTTCCAGGTGAGCAAGGCGGTCCTCACGTAAATGTCTTTGGTGCAATGGCAATCGCATTTAAATTGGCCCAGACACCTGAGCATAAAGCTTTAATGAAACAGATTGTAAAGAACTGTAAGGTGCTGAATGATCATTTGCAGGAACGAGGGTTCAGAATTCCCTTTGGGGGGACCAATACCCACTTAACCAATATTGACACAAAATCTGTCAAAGGTAAAGACGGAGCCTGGTTGAGTGGTGACCTTGCTGCTCGTATCCTGGATGTGGCAGGTGTGGTCACTAACCGGAATACTATCCCCGGTGATGTTTCCGCCTTAAATCCCTCCGGTGTCCGTTTAGGTACTCCTTGGATCACTCAGCGGGGACTAAAAGAAGAAGAAACGCGCCAGGTAGCGGATATTATTGCGGACATTCTGTTTTCCTGCGAACCGTATTACCAGGGACGACGCCTCAGGGCAAAAGTAGATTTTAAAACACTGGAAGAAGCCAAGCTCAAGGTGCGCGATTTGGCACAAAGCGCCGGGATCGATTACAAACCTCAATCCCATGGTTATCCTCATTTTTATTATTT
>JAUWSD010000181.1 GCA_030610225.1 Chloroflexota bacterium | reverse complement strand
GTACAGTTGTCATCACTGCTGTGGGCATGGAGGCTTCGACTACCGATTCCTGGTATGCTGCCGCATCCAGTTTGAATATTATTGCTAACCCGATCGCTAGTAAAGGAGCAGCAACTAATCTGAGAATTGTGGCAGTGCCGAGGGCGAGGACATCTACTTTGAGATCAACTGAACTCAAATGCATACCTAAAAGAACCAGCATTGCAGGTATTGCTGCATCGCTTAGCATGCTGACAGAACGTTCAAAAGGAACCGGTAAGGTCCAACCCATGTTATTGAATAAGAGTGCGAGGATAACTGCATAGATTGCTGGAAATGAGAATAATCGTTTTATAGATTCAAGAAAGCTCATTTTTCCCATTGATGCCAGAGCGATCCCAAATGTGTAGATCATGATCGCAGAGGTGACGAAATAAAGACTGGCGAAGGATAGTGCTTCTTCACCAAAGGCGAAATTATTCAGTGAGAGACCGAAATTCCCGGCATTGGTGAACATTACTGTGATCATCACTGCGACAGTCAATACGCGGTCAAATTTCAAGAAAGAGCAAATGATCCATGTAATGATCCCGATCAGGATCGTAGCTGCAACTGCATATCCCACTATTTTAAGTGAGTTTTCACCGTCAAGTTGATTCTCTGTCAGCAGTGTGAAGATCAGAGCAGGGCTGAAGAGGTAGAAGATGACTCTAGAGATGGGTTTTGGGTCAATATCCAGTTTTTTTCTAATTATGAAACCAGCGCCAGCAGTTAAGAAAATCGGGAGGAGGTTATTGCTGAATAAATTGAGAAGTTTTTCCAATTATTAATCCTCGTATACTTCTTCGTGATATTCATCATCGTCGTCTGAAAAGTCAAAGAAATCAAAGTCAGCAATATCATCATTGAATTCGAGGTTTTCTAAAGCATTCTCCAGAATTTCGATCTCGTCATCATCTTCACATTCTTCTAACATGCGTTCAATATGATCAAGGATACCTTCTCCCCCGATCTCTGAGAGCGCCCAAACAGCAGCAAAGCGGACTTCATCACTGTAATCTTCGAGCAGTTCTGTCAGATATGGCCTTGAATCAGATAAAGCGATTTCACCAGCAGCTTTTATGGCAGCAAGTTGGGTTGCTTCGTCGATCGAATCAAGATTCTCGACTACGAATGGTCCCCATTTTCTCTCTCCAGAGCGCCCCATAGCAATCAGGGCACTATGTTTCCAGTCCTGACTGTCATTTTCATAACCCAGCTCGATCATGTTTTCGATTTTAGGAGAGCTTGAGTAACCAATTGATTCAAGTGCATATTGCCTGATCTTATCTGCCACACTATCGTCTTCTAATATTTCAAGCAATTTGTGTTCTGCCTGTTCTTTTCGATCAGTTGAAATTTCGTCGACTTCACCAAGATAAACAAAGCGGCCCAAACCTGATGCGGCTTGAGCTTGAGTGTCAATATTTTCATCTGAATCAAGGACGTTAATGTATTTTGTGATCAAACCGGGGTCTTCACATTCCCATAATGCCCGAATCGCAACTTGCTGGACATTAGGCTCCGGGTCATCGATTGCCATTTTGAAAATACTGTTAAATGACATTAAAAAATCGATCTCTGAGAGATTTTCGAGGTCCTGGAGTAAAGCTAATCTTCGTTCAGGGGTTACTTCTTCCCAGATCTTTTCCAGTGATGAAAGCTCTTTGCCATCCAGATTTGAAAGGCGGTACAAATATTTTGGAGGAAAGACATTGTCTTTATCCAGAAGTGCCATTGCTACAACATCAAATTCTATTGTCTGGTTTTGAGCTTCCAAACTGCTCAGATCTTCATCTGTCATGGTATTACCACTGGGTTAATAAAGTCCTGTAAGTTAATATATATTACTATGAGAATCAACAAAAGAAAGCCGATCCCATTCACAAGGTTCTCATATTTCTGAGGGATACGTTTCCCAAAAAGAGCTTCCGGAAGAGCGAACAAGATCCTACCTCCATCCAATGCGGGGAGGGGGAGAAGGTTCAATGCAGCAAGCGATAAGGTTATGGCAGCATAAAAACCAAGAGTATTGATTCCACCAGTAACCTCTACCACAGCGGTTTCATCCCTTTCTCTGAAATCTTCGTAAAGATCATACATACCCTTATATCCGAGCAGGCGGCCCTCTTCTCCTGTCAGCTCACCAGTAATTAATTTATATGGAAGAGAGAAGATCATCCCAATGTGTTGGAAGGTAGCTTTTGAGCCGTAAAAGACGGATGTAAATAAGCCGAGATGCTCACTGTCATTTCCCATCGAAATTCCGATCGCTCCTTCAGGGGGAGGTGGGTCTCTGGGGATCATCGAAAGCGCTACCTGTTCTCCTTCACGCTCGACCAGGATATCAATTTCCTGTCCAAGGTTTGCATAGATAGTGTTATGGAGTTTTTCAGTACTGTCGATTACCACGCCATCAATAGTGATGAACAGGTCACCTTCCTGAAGTCCCGCAGTTTCTGCTGGTGATTCTGGTGATATTCCAAAAACGATGACTTTGTCAAAGACAGGAGAGCCTATCTGGTAGAAAATGATCGAATAGATCAGAATACCAACCAGTAAATTCATCAAGGGGCCAGCAAACATGACAGCAATACGTTTCCAAGGGCTGGCCGCAGCCAAACCACCTGGAAAATCCGGGTCATTCTCACCTGCAGGACGTACAAATCCACCAAGAGGCAGCAGGTTGAAAGTGTAATCTGTACCTTTGTAGGTGAACAGCTTGAAAAGTTTAGGTGGAAATCCGATTCCGAATTCCTCAACTTTGATCCCAAAAGCTTTCGCAGCAAGAAAATGGCCGAGTTCATGAATGAGAATCAGGAATGCGATCGAACCGATGAAATAGACAATGTTCATATAAACTCCAAACAAGTTAGTTAAAACAATTATAACAATATGATTTGGTTTAGGGGAATATCATAATCTTATTAGATAAGCCCTGCAGGGCCCCCAGCAGATGAAGTGATCACCTCTTGTACACTTTCCAGTTCCCCGAGTTTGACAGCAACTTTTTGGCTGATCTCCGCTGGACTGATCACATGCACATTTGGTCCCGCATCAATTGTGTAGAATACTGGCATCCCGGATGATCTCCATTCGGCAACATTTTTCATGATATTGATGGTGGC
>JAUWSD010000073.1 GCA_030610225.1 Chloroflexota bacterium | reverse complement strand
CATGTCCAACTTTTGAGTCTTTGATCACGGTAGAGGGCCCGACTTCGCAGTCTTCTCCGATGCTGGTCTCACCGTGCAGGTGGGTGTTGGGGTGGATGATGGTGTCTGCGCCGATGGTGACATCAGGCTCAATGTAGGTGTTTTCAGGATCTATCAGGGTTACGCCAGCATTCATCAAATCTTCGTTGATGCGCCTGCGTAGAATTTTCTCGGCTTCTGCCAGGTGTACTCTGGTGTTGATGCCCATTGCTTCGATTGGATCCTCGATCACTTTTGCTTCAATTGGGAGTCCCTGAGAGTGAGCAATTGCGATGATATCTGTGAGGTAATATTCGCCCTTGGCGGAGATGGGAATTTTTTCCAGGTTGGTCCAAAGCCAATCTGCATCAAAACAGTACATACTAGCGTTCAATTCGTTGATCTTCTTCTGCTCCTGGGTGCAGTCCACATCTTCCACGATAGCTTCAACAGTTCTGCTGCTACCTCGGATGATGCGCCCAAAGCCGCGGGGGTCGTCTGCGATGACTGTCAGCATACTGACAGGGCCGCTGTTCTTTTTTTGACACTCGATCAGTTCGGATATGGTCTTTCCTTTTAATAAGGGCATATCTCCGAAGATGATAACAACCAGGTCAGATTTACCCTCAAGCTGTTCTTTGCACTGCATGACAGCGTGACCTGTTCCGAGCTGTTCTTTTTGCTCAGCGAAAAGAGCTTGATCTCCAACCAGATCGATAAGCTGCTCAGCCTGATGACCAACTACTATCAATGGTTTTTCAGGGGTAAATTCTTTTATTGAAGCAATTGAGTGAAGGATCATCGGTTTACCCACTAATGCATGTAAAAATTTAGGGGTTTTTGACTTCATGCGCGTGCTTTTTCCAGCAGCCAGAAGGATCGTAGACACTTTCATATTAAAACCTCAAGTAGGGGGGAATTAAACAAGATGAGCACCGCATGTGAACAAACCCATGCAGGGCCCTTTGGTGATAGTGAGTTATTGGTTTTTAAATCAGGTTCTTCTTCTAACAATTTAGTTCCGTTCAGCCAATTGAAAGGCTAGCCGGGGCGCCTGGATTCGAACCAGGATCAGCGGATTCAAAGTCCGATGTGCTACCGTTGCACTACGCCCCACTGATTCACAGCTGAGCCGAGCGTCGAATATTTTATCATAGGCAGATGATAGGTGGCAATGCTCAATATCTGCGCTGTGTCATTCATTACTATCATAATGCTTTTCCTGATCATCCGGGATATCAACTCCCAGATCTTTTGCCTGATCATAGGATATAGATTCGGGGTCGCTTGCAGGTGTAGTTTTTTGGGAGTACAGAGCATCCCAAAAAGAGTCTGCGTCTTCCGGTCTTACATCAAAATTAAGTGCATCTACCAATAGAGCATCGTCAGTTTCAGGCTCGTTTTCTATTTGCTTATAATCATTGACAGAAAGCTTATCAATAGCAGAGGCATCCAGCATAGTTGTGCCCCCCAGGGTTTTGAGGATGTCGTTAATGGCATCGGTTGAATGATACACCGAGCTCAGATCAGCAAAGTTGTCTTTGGGGATCACGATCACTAATAGGTATGATGATTCAATTTGGATAGAAATAATATCGGAGTTCGCGATCCTGAATGTGTGTAAATTCCGGTGAGCAAGAGCCTGTAGTTCTTCTGAAATTTCATCGGGTATCTGGATCAACTGGAATAGTTTGGGGATAAAGTTTGGTTCAAATCTGTCTTTTGGAAGTTTGCCTTCTGACATCAATATCTGGCCAACTTTTCCGAGTAAAAATATCGCCTGGGCGTTTAACTTTCGTTTTAGGGTTAATAATTCACGGGGTAAACCGGAAGTTTTGACCTCTTCAGGTTCATCCTTTTCGAGCTGTAGTTCGGGCGTCAGGATCGTGTTGGTGAATCCCAGGCTGCGTTCAATAGCGTCCAGAAATTCAGGGATGTCTACTGGTTTGATAAAAAACGCCTCCGCACCAGCTAAAGCAAATTTCTTTTTAATATCTCCCTCAGCTGAGTCACTTACGATGAAAACCTTTGTTTTAGGTCTTATTCTTTTGATAATTTCCAGCAGCTCAAAACCAGACATGCCTGGTAAATGGGTGTCTGTGATCACCATGTCGAAATAAGACAGTTTTAATTCAAGAAGGGCTTCTTCGGCAGAGGCTAGAATTGAAATACTCAAATTTTCATTGAGGGCTTCAAGATTTGACTTCAATGTATCAGCAGCATTTAGATGATCTTCAATGATCAGGATTCTTTTTTCGGACTGCATACTTGATTTTATCACGAGCATAAATCTCCCTCCTAATTTTATGCTGAAAAAGCAGAATGTATACTGGATATAGCATCTGTTTTCGAGACAGGCAGGATGAATAGGCATAGCTTGACCTGAAAACATCATGCATTATAATTCAAGCCAATAACTGAGACGATTAGGAGATGCAAATGCCGACTGCATTAATTACAGGAATTACAGGACAAGACGGATCATATCTTGCTGAGTTGCTATTGGAAAAGGGATATCGAGTAGTTGGTGTTGCCCGAAGGACCAGTTCCCCAATTTATTGGCGATTAGAGCATATTCTTGACAAGATCGAAATTGTATCCGGCGATCTTCATGATATTGGATCGATCATCAGAGTAATCCAGGAAATCCAACCGGATGAGATATACAATCTGGCAGCCCAGTCATTTGTGTCAACTTCCTGGAATCAACCGATATTAACTGCAGAAACAACAGGTATGGGCGTTGTTCGTTTGCTTGAAGCTATCAAGCTCACTAAACCGGACACAAAGTTCTACCAGGCGTCTTCCAGCGAAATGTTCGGTAAGGTTCAAGAGACCCCTCAAACAGAAACGACCATCTTCTACCCCCGCAGCCCTTATGGCGTTGCGAAGGTGTATGGTCATTACATCACAGTCAATTACCGGGAATCCTATGATATTCATGCTGTCTCTGGCATTTTATTCAATCACGAAAGCCCGCGCAGGGGAATTGAGTTTGTGACCCGAAAAGTTACAGACGGCGCAGCCAGGATCAAGCTGGAGATTGCCAATGAACTTAGATTGGGCAATCTTGAATCTAAACGTGATTGGGGATTTGCCAAAGACTATGTACGCGCGATGTGGATGATGATGCAGCGGGAAACTCCAAAAGATTATGTGATCGGAACTGGCGAAACACACTCAATTCGAGAATTATGTGAACTTGCTTTTGGGCACCTTAACCTGGATTATCAGGATTTTGTAAAGAAAGACCCACGCTTCTACCGACCAGCTGAAGTTGATCTGTTGTTAGCAGATCCTGCACTTGCCCGTGAAGAATTGGGTTGGGAGCCAGAGGTCAGCTTCAAGGAAATGGTCGAGATGATGGTGGATGCAGATATGGAAAGGTTGGAAAAAGCAAAGTAGTTTTTACTTGCTTGAGAAATGGAAATATTCCAGAAGGTTGACCAAAAAAGAATATTAATTGGTATTGGCTTGTTTACCAGTTTGTATGTGATATTTAATTTGCAGGAATGGTCTCGCATTCCTGCTGGTCTTTTAATTGGAGCAGGTGTGATTTATTTAGCCTGGAAATATGTTAAAAATGGGGATAAGCCAAAAAGAATACTCTATCTGATCATAGCTGCATTTTTAATCAGATTTGCACTGGGGGCACTCTGGGTCTGGGCGCTTCCGGAATATGGTTATGATAACCCTGTGAATAATGCTGGCTATGTGATGGAAGATGCCTTCAACAGGGATCAAGCGTCCTGGGCGCTTGCTCAAGCTGATGAACCGCTGCTATCTGCTTTTAGGGATTTCAGTCACACAGACCAGTATGGCGGGCTTTTGTTCATCAGTGCGGGAATCTACAGATATTTAGGCGGCATGATACATCAGCCTTTGATGTTAGTCGCAATTTTTGGAGCTGTGTCGGCTTTAGCGGTGATGTTTGTCTGGTTGATCGCAGACAAAATATGGGGAAGGAAAATAGCAAACCTAGCTGCATGGTTCATGGTTTTATATCCTGAAGTATGTTTACTTGGCAGCTCCCAGATGCGAGAAGCCCTGATCCCAACATTGGTATTGGTAGTTATTTATTTAACACTTTTGATCCGGGAAAAATTTTCCTGGGCAAAGATCATAACATTGGGATTGACAATTTTGATCGGGGGCCTGATCTCACTTCCCTTTGGAGGAATTGCCCTGGGCTTATCCTTGGTCTTGTTTGTGTTTCCATATTATCAAAAATGGATCAAGGGAAGAAGCCGATGGGTTGCTGGAGTAATTACAGGATTTGTTTTCTTTGGAAGCATGGCGGCTGCATGGCTTTATGTAACCAAAGTATATGGGGTTTGGTATCAGCAGTATCTAAGCCTATATGGCTCAGGAATGTTAACCTATGTTTTGGAGCAAATACCTGAATATCTACATTCAAGCATCATTACTATCTATGGAATTTTCAGGCCATTACTGCCTGCTGCATTAACAAACCAGGGAAACCCAATTTGGCAGGGGATTGCAATTTGGAGAAGCCTTGGCTGGACGATTCTACTGTTTTTGCTGCTGTTATCTACGATTAAAATGATACAGGAAAAGAAACTGATTCATTTAGCAGGAATCTTTACAATAATTAATTGGGTCTGGATCATATTCTCATCATATAGAAGCGGTGGAGATATGTGGGATAATCCGCGATACAGGGTTTATTTATCGGGGATCCAAGTATTATTAGCTGCATGGTTCGCTGCAGGCTTGAAGGGAAAGAAAAACCCTTGGGTGAGGAGGGGGGGCATTGCGGTATTACTGACAGTTATTATGTTTATGCTGTGGTATATAAATAGAAAATTATATGATTTCGGGTGGGCTTTTATGGAATTATGGGTCCATACTTTAATCACTTTGTCGCTAACGGGTTTATATATTGTTGGTGATTTGGCGAACAGTAAATATGTCAGGTCGAGGAAAACAAAGGAAAATGAATAAAAAACGGGTTCAGAAAGCGGATTCAAGGATATGAATCTAACTTGACCAATTTTTTTGCTCTGTTATAATTCAACAACTGAATTATAGAATGGACAGACTTATGGATACGACACCCCAGAATTCACGCGATTTGACATTATTGGAACAAATCGAGAAAGACCCCGATATTTCACAGGCCTCAATGGCGCAGCAGCTCGGTGTGGCAGTAGGCACTGTAAACTGGCATCTCAAACGCCTTGTTTCCAAGGGATATGTAAAGGTTAAAAGGGCACAGCGCAAGAAACTTAGGTATATCATTACTCCTGAAGGAATTGCCCTGCGAGCACGTTTGACAGTTGAGTATGTTGAACGCTCTCTTTACCTGTATAGAGATACTCGCAAAAACGTGACTGACTTGATCGATGAACTGCGGGAATCTGGATACGACTCGGTGCACATTTCGGGTTCGAATCTTGGACCTGATGACCTAGTGGACATTTGCCGCCTGACTTGCCTGGAGCAGAATATTGCCCTGGTGGATGACCCTATATTGCCTAAGCTTCAGATCAAAGGCAAGAATATTGAACTTGTTTACACTGAATAGAATCTAATTCTGAATATTTAGAATGACTCTTTAGGAGAAATTATGAGTAGTTTTTGGAAAGATAAAAAAGTGTGCGTAACTGGTGGAGCTGGATTTCTGGGCTCTTTTGTGCTTGCGGCACTGGAAAAACGGGGAGCAGAAGATGTTTTTGTCCCCCGCATTGAAGATTACGATCTGACAGATGTCAGCGATATCCGCCGAATGCTGCAGGATTCTGACCCAGATATAATCATTCACCTTGCAGCTCTTGCTGGGGGAATCGGGGCAAATCTTGAACGTCCAGCGGAATTCTTCTATGATAATTTAATGATGGGTGTACCCCTGATGCATGAAGCATATAAACAAGGTGTAGATAAATTCGTAGCGATTGGCACTATTTGTGCCTATCCAAAATTTGCAGAGATCCCTTTTAAAGAAGACGATCTTTGGCTCGGTTATCCCGAAGAGACTAACGCACCCTACGGCTTGGCGAAGAAAATGCTGTTAGTACAGGCGCAGGCATATCGAGAGCAATATGGTTTTAACGCGATCTATCTCCTTCCTGTAAACCTGTATGGCCCCAGAGATAATTTCAACCTGAAAACATCTCACGTAATTCCAGCTCTGATCCGGAAATTCGTTGAAGCGCAGGAGCGAGGGGACAAAGAGGTTGTGTTGTGGGGTGACGGATCACCAACTCGTGAATTCTTCTATGCTGGTGATGCCGCTGAAGGCATTTTGATGGCTGCTGAGAAATATCACGAAGGTGAGCCTGTCAACTTGGGTGCTGGGGCGGAGATCAGTATCAAAGATCTGGCAGAACTGATCGGGCGACTGACCAAGTTT
>JAUWSD010000060.1 GCA_030610225.1 Chloroflexota bacterium | reverse complement strand
GCGATGCCCTGAATCGAATCTCCAGGAAGGACCTCATATTCAATGATAGTGCCATCGGCAAGATCATCTGGGATAGGAGTTGGGGTTGGGGTTGCATAGTTCGGGTCTGGTATGAGGATCACATCACCAGGATATAAGAGGGTTGCATATGTCATCCCATTCAGATTCAGTATTGATAGAACATCTACAATTCCAAATTTCTCTGCAATCGATGAAATATAATCACCTTCCTGCACAACATACTCAAATGGTGCACCAGCAGTTGGTGTGGCAGATGGAAGCGGAGTTCCAGTTTCTGTTGGGATCATGGTCATGGTTGGAACCTGGGTTGGGGGTCCTTGAGTATTTGTTGGTTCTGGTGTGGGAACATCAGCCGCCAATTCAAATGAGCCGCCACCCTGTAACCAGAGAACGATCAATGTAACCCCTATTACAACCAGAAAAATAGAGATGCTGCCAAGTATCCACGGCATAATCTTTTTCTTCTGTTCCTGTTTTTCTTTGAATTCTTTATATGGTGCTTTATAAGTCATAATTAAATCCTTTTTCAGATCGTCGCTTTCCCTGTTGATTTAAATGATTTTACCCCAAATCCTGATTAAAACGAAAGAAATTAGAACTAACGGTCTATGAAATGAGCTGAATTAATTTGAAGAAAACAATTTTTTCAGATATTTTCCAGTGTAACTCTTTGAGTTTTCTGCAATTTCTTCTGGAGTTCCCTGAGCAACAATATATCCACCGCGGTCACCACCTTCGGGGCCGAGGTCAATGAGATGGTCTGCGACCTTGATGATATCGAGATTATGTTCAATGATGATGACGGTGTTTCCCGTGTCAACCAGGCTCTGAAGTACAAGGATCAGCTTGTGAACATCTGCTGCATGCAGACCAACTGAAGGTTCATCAAGGACATAGATGGTTTTTCCTGTTGCCCGTTTTGATAATTCCCTTGCCAGTTTTACTCTCTGAGCTTCACCGCCTGATAGCGTCGGTGCTGGCTGTCCGATCTTGATGTAACCAAGACCTACATTTACCAGAGTTTCCAGTTTGCTGGTCATGCGCGGAAAGGCAGAGAACATCTCGTATGCCTTCTCGATGGGCATATCAAGAATGTCCGCAATATTCATATCCTTGAATTTAACTTGTAATGTTTCCCGATTGAAACGAGCACCACCGCAAATATCACAGGGGACATATACATCTGGAAGGAACTGCATCTCGATCCGATTTTGTCCCTGTCCTTGACATGCTTCGCAGCGTCCACCTTTTACATTGAAAGAGAAGCGACCTGGCTTATATCCTCTGATCTTGCTTTCTGGCAATTTAGCAAACAGATCCCTGATCTGATCGAAGAGCTTGGTGTAGGTTGCAGGGTTTGACCTTGGGGTGCGGCCGATCGGAGATTGGTCAATGTTTATGATCTTATCCAGATTCTCCAGTCCTTCTATTGAATCATGATCTCCGGGGATGACGCGAGCTCTACCCAACTTCCTGGCCAGAGATTTATACAGAACCTCGTTCATCAATGATGATTTACCGGAACCAGATACACCCGTGATACAGATAAATTTTCCGAGAGGAATTTTCACATCCAGGTTTTTTAGGTTGTTTTGTCTTGCTCCTTTGATCTCGATTTCAATGCCATTTTCAACCCTGCGTTTCTTTGGAACAGGTATTTTCTTTCTGCCGGATAAGTAAGCGCCAGTTATAGATCGTTTATGCTTGAGAATATCTGAAACGGTACCTTCTGCTACGATCTTCCCGCCTTTTTCACCAGCTCCGGGGCCAAGATCGATGATCCAGTCAGCAGACCTGATCGTGTTCTCATCGTGCTCAACGACCAGCACGCTGTTACCCAGATCGCGCAATCCCAGCAATGTATTCAATAGCCGTTTGTTGTCTCGGGCGTGCAGACCGATCGATGGTTCGTCCAATACGTACAATACGCCCATCAGGCGGGAGCCTATCTGAGTTGCCAGGCGAATTCGCTGAGCTTCACCGCCTGAGAGAGATGCTGCGGAGCGATTGAGGGTTAGATAATCCAGACCGACATCGACCATGAACTGCAGCCTTTCCTGCAGCTCTTTTAATATTCTCTTGGCAATGATCTTGTCTCTCTTTCTTAGCGGAGATTTTTTGTTACCAAGTTTCTTTGCCCATTTATATGTATCAATGACAGCCCAGCTGGTGACATCAAGAATGTTCAGGTCGTCAATTGTAACTGCGAGGACCTCAGGGCGCAGCCGGGCCCCGTTGCAGTCCGGGCAGGGGCGGTTATTCATGAATTCCATGATCCTGTCGCGCATATATTGTGATGTGGTTTCTTTGAACCTGCGCTCAAGGTTGTTTATTGCGCCTTCGTATGCGGTATAGAAGGTTGATATCTTTCCATTCTTGCGCTTGTATTCGACCTTTACCTCAGTGCCCTTTGTGCCATATAGGAGGATGTTCATTTGTTCAGGGGTGAATGTTGAAATGGGGGTATTCATGTCAATGTTATTTGATTCACAAGCTCCGACCAGCATCTGCCAGTAATACCCACCAAAATCGCGAGGGCCGCTCCATTCCTGAGCTGAGATGGCGCCTTTGTTGATCGAAAGAGATTTGTCTGGCATTAGAAGATTTGGATCGATCTCAAGTTTTGTTCCGATACCTTGACAGCCGGGGCAGGCACCGTGGGGAGTATTAAACGAGAAGGTACGAGGCTCGATCTCAGGGAGATTGATATCATGGTCTGGACAGGATAGCTGTTCAGAGAATGAGGTCAATTCTTCTGATTCTGTATCAAAGATGTTCAGATACCCACTGCTAAATTTCAGGGCTGTTTCAATAGAATCTGTTAGGCGGGAGATAAAGTTGTTGCTTTCTTCCTGGTCCTGGGAGTGTTGCATTACTATTCTGTCAACAACTGCTTCGATGGTGTGATATTTATAGCGGTCGATCTCAACTTCTTCATCAAATGTATACACTGTTCCGTCTACCCTGACCCGTACAAAGCCGGATTTTTCGATCTCTTCCAGCACGTTTTGATGAGTGCCTTTTTTATGGCGGATGATGGGTGAAAGAATTAGTAAACGTTTGTTGTCTTCCATTTTCAGGACAGAATCAACAACTTCCTGAGCGGATTGGCGCACGACTTCCTTTCCACAGATAGGGCAGTGGGGGATACCGACTCTGGCAAAAAGCAGACGGATATAATCATAGATTTCGGTTACTGTTCCAACAGTGGAGCGCGGGTTTCGGGATGTTGCTTTTTGGTCGATCGAGACTGCAGGTGAGAGCCCGTCAATGTATTCAACATCCGGCTTTTCCATTTGTCCCAGGAATTGTCTTGCATATGCCGATAAAGATTCAACATACCTGCGCTGACCTTCAGCAAAAATAGTGTCAAAGGCTAAAGATGATTTTCCAGAACCTGAAAGGCCAGTGATGACGACGAATTTATCGCGAGGGATCTCTACGGAAATATTCTTTAGATTATGTGCATTTGCACCGACAACTTTAATGACATTTTTGCTCATATGTATCCTCAAAAAACGATTGAAATATATTATAGCACATATGTTTTATGTGTATTTTGCATTGAAATGAAGATGATCAAATATTATAAAGAGTAATCTTAATAAATTGAAAAGGTCAGAATTTATACTTCATTATAGAAGAATAAATTCATGAGAATGTTGTTGACCCCATGTTTGGGCAATATTGTTCAGTATGCCATTGCTCTGAAGTTTTTTATGGAGGTTTGGACCTGTCTACTTATGAATCTTTGCTTGCTTGTGGAGACAGCGGACCTTTTTTCTTTTTAATCTCTTCCAGTTCTATCTCTGTTAGAACCCCCAACTCGCCAAGAGCTTTCTGGACCTTACTCCAGGCACCGGGATTGACGATTGCAGAGGTGGGGCTTAGGCTGTCTCCTAGAAACCGGGCGGCTTTTGATCTCTTCAATTCCTTGAGGATCTCCGGGTTGTGAACTCTCAGGATCAGATGATGTCCGATGGACGCTTCTATTCCCTGTTCATCCCAGCGTTTGATGGCTTTGATGACATTCTTTGATAGTCTGCTGGCAGAATGTTTTTGGAGAAGTTTTAGGAGTTGATCAACTTTAAGACCTTGATCCTGGGCATGCTGCAGCGATTCTGTCGTGATCCGATCTCGGTAGTTGTCTCTGACCATTCCTTCCCATTCACAGAAGCGGGAGAGGTGATAGCGGATAGTACGCTGGCAGTTTCTTGGGATATCGAGGATCAATTTACTGTTGATATAGATCTCATCTTTTTCTACAACATTGGTTGGATAGACCTGGTTAGCAAAGAGATTGGCAGACATTCTTGAGAGACGAAACGAGATCGCTTTACTCCCTTTTTCCACTCCAGCAAGATCGACAATCCCAAACCAGTAAAGAGGACCAGTGAATAAATAATGGAGATATTCTCCCTCAATCGAGTCCCAATTCTCGAAACCCTTGAGATATTGACCGCTTTCTTCTTTTCGGATGTACCAGTTGTCATAATCATTGCTCTGGCGCAGAAACTCTGGGTCTGATCTTTTTATAGAAGAAATGAATGTTGAAATATTCCACCAGGTATCTGTGGGGAGATTCTTCAGATGATCAATTACAGCCTGCCTTGATTTATAAGGGTAGCTTTGCCATTCACCTTCAAATACCAATCCTGGCACATGTAATAGATCATTATATTTATGAGATTTAATCCATGAAGTAGAGATGCTGTGAAACGCCTCTTCCCGTGACAACTTCAGATGATCCCGAACCAACAGGGGATCCACCTCATTATTTTCATTTATGTAATCGAGCGAGAGCATTAGAGATAAGAGTTCAGTCTGACCTGTAGAGAGTAT
Source organism: Chloroflexota bacterium (assembly GCA_030610225.1). Taxonomy (GTDB): domain Bacteria; phylum Chloroflexota; class Anaerolineae; order Anaerolineales; family UBA11579; genus JABJGH01. Next base: position 2,645 of record JAUWSD010000060.1, on the reverse strand, counting down.
TGAGGATAAGGTTTTAGATTCTATAGAATCCAAGCTTATTCGCAGGGCTGCAAACAAAGTGCAGATGTCATCCACAATATGATCATTTACCAATATTACTTCTTGTCGTTCTTCAGGTTTTGCAGGGCGAACTAGCAATGGTTTTGCTTCTTTCTTATCCCTGGGAATCAATGCGGCCAGATCGTCAGGGATAAAGACCATCTCTTTAGGATTATTTTCGATATCAAAGAATGCTCTATGGATCAGTCCTAGATACCAGAGCTTTTCAGTACTTGAGATCGGTTTAAGATATAGTTTTTCACGGTCGCGTTTTGCTGCTCCGATCTCTCTAATATCTCCATATAATTCTTTGAACTGCTTCCAGGAATACCGAAGGTCGTTTTCCAGTAAAAGCTGGATCGCTTCAGCTTCAGATTCTTTCAAACTTTCTATTATTTCGATGATCAGCTGTTTGTTTAAAATTGAGCTGGTGAGATTCTTGCGCCCAGTTCGGACATCAGGTGCGTACAGGTTTAACCCCCAAAATTCAGCAATAATAAATAGCTGTCCTATATCTTCTGATTGTAAGCTCTCTAATAAACTTGGCATTTGCCACTTATTCTTTTGGAACCATTACCTTTATTTCTTTAGGCAGGATCTTGATTGATAGTTTGCGTGTGTCATGGGCGAATCCAGAGTAAACTTCGCCGTCTGCATGCAGTACCAACGGCTGCTGGGATTCAATTTCCATCGTTTTGAATTTTCCAGGGTTGACGATTGGGAATCTTTCCTGGGTTCCACGCATGAATTCAGGGATCATCCTGAACATCATCAATCTGGAAACCTTATCAAGAATTTGATAATCAAAGATCCCATCATCCATAATGGCTTTAGGGCCTGTGATGAAACCGCCACCTTCTCTTGGACCATTATTCAAGCAGATCATCATCGTCTTCCCATCCCATTTCTTATCATCTATCTTGATCTTCACATCAAGGACAACATAACGCATGAAGATGGTTTGGAGGACAGCGACAAAATACATCATAAAGCCGCGCAGCAGAGGCTTTTTATGTGAATAAATGGTTAAATTTCCACCAAAACCTATATTGATGGTGTTATCCCAATATTCGAGACGGCCTTTTTCATCTTCAATAGAACCGATATCTACTTCTCGTATTTCTCCATCTAATATTGCATGCAGAGCTTTTTTGGCATCATCAGGGATCCCGAGGTTATGGGCGTAATCGTTACCGGATCCAAAGGGGACGATCCCGAAGACTGGACGCTTTGACTTTGGAACTTTCATCAAGCCATTGATGACTTCATGCGCTGTTCCATCCCCACCAACTGCCACAACAAGGTCGAATCCTTCTTCAGCTGCTTGCTGAGCCAGGGTACTTGCATGGGTAGGATATACAGTTCCAGCCCAGCTTGTCTCGCCATGCCCTTCAACAATATGTCTAAGGTCTGCGGCATATTTCCAGGCATTTCCCATATCAGCGTTGGGATTAATGATCATCTTTATTCTCTTGGCCATTTTGATCTCCTTATTGTGGATACCTATATTCTATCCAGATATTTAATTTCAGCGTTTATTTCTTTTCCGTTAATATGAATTAACCCGATACTGGGTTTTAGGTTCTTGTAAATTTCGTTAGGGCAGCAGGAAGAACCCGGATTGAATAGCAGTTGCCCGTTTATTATTTTATTTATGGGAATGTGGTGGTGGCCGTAAATTATCAAATCTGCTTCAGGAAATCTTCCCAGAATTAAGTTCTCAAAATGTGAGAATTTTTGAGGTCCCCGAAGGATGTAATTGAATTTTTCAATAAAGTAACCAATAAATCCAAGATGACCATGAGTGACCACAATATCCACTTGCTCAATGCTCAGTTTCTTGATCAACGGTAATTTGGACCAGAGAAGTACATCCCGATTTCCTTTTACAGCTTCAACCGGGGCGATTTCTTCCAGTATTTGGATCGTTCCCGGATTGCAAATGTCACCAGCGTGGATTATCAGATCGACCTGATTTGATTTGAATATTTCAATTGCCTGGGGGGATATACGTTTCACGCGATCCGGGATATGGGTGTCCGAAATTACGCCAATGGAGATCATGCTTGATATAGTATCATGATTTTAATTGAGGAAATTATTTTTGATCACGCTGGTGATTCTGCTTTTACTTCATCTGGCTTCAATTTGAACCAGGCCATTTTTCCTTACTCGACCGGCCAAATATTGGAAGGCTTCTTTGGAAATAAGATCTTGAGCAGCACTTTTGCTTCAGGCTTTTTCCTTGAAATATAGCAATCTGCCATTGAATCCGTAAGTTCATCTATATCTCTGTATCCAAAGAGGATATGCAAAAAGGTCAGGTTGGGGAAGGAGGCACAGTATTTATCTGCATCAGGATTATCCATTTTTTCAATCGAAGATATCCTGCCTTTTTCAAATTTGATAATGATCCCATGAGTGTAGAAGTTGAGTTTCAATTCACCTGTGTATCCAACCAGATAAGATTCAGCCAATCTTTTCTCAAGGACGGGTTTGATTAAATTAAGAAATGCCGGGAGGTCTTCAACACGCATATACCAGGTATAAGGTTTGCTCTTTTTTATTAGCAGATTAGGAAATACGGTATAGAAGGGATGTTCCTC
>JAUWSD010000003.1 GCA_030610225.1 Chloroflexota bacterium | reverse complement strand
TGATAACTTTCTTAGCGCCGCCCTTCTCTATATGGCTCTGAGGACCGGGGTCTTTGGATGTGTCGCGGAAGAATCCGGTGGCTTCAACCACTACCTCTACACCCAGATCTGCCCAGGGCAGGTTTCCGGGGTCGCGCTCAGCAAAAACCTTGATCTTCTTACCATCTACGACAAGATCATCACCATCAACTTCTACTGTTCCGGGATAAATGCCATAGGTTGAATCGTATTTGAAGAGATGGGCGTTTGTCTTGGTATCCCAAAGATCATTAACTGCCACAACTTCAACTATGTCACTTTGACGTTCATTGATCGCCTTCAAAACCTGGCGTCCGATTCGTCCAAACCCGTTAATTCCTACTTTAATTGTCATATTGACCTCCAATGAGTAGATATAATGAATTTTTGAATTCATTATTTAATTTGTTCTTTTTAAAGAAACTAATCAATTATATCAATTGATAAAAGAAATAACCAATCAATGCTTTGAATTGATATAAATTGAATTAATTACACCAAAATTTTTAGAAAACGAGGGGGCCTGTACGTTCCATCAATAGGTCGATCATAATTTTAGACATTTTCCCCGCATGATGATATCCTGGTTTTTCCGGGTCTGCCACATCACAACGATAAACCGGGTAGAATTTTTCAAGGTCCGGATCTGCTTTGACCCATTCCATACCCTTGACATTGATCTCCTCGCTATCATTCACTATCACCAGGTCAAATAATCTTGTGGCAGTATGCTCTTCGAGAGCATTCACATGGTCTTTGCAACTGTATCCTTCAGTCTCACCCGGCTGGGTGATGAGATTGCAAATAAAGACCTTCAAAGCTTTACTGCTCTGAATTGCTTTTGCAATATCTGGAACCAGAAGATTGGGGATGATGCTGGTGTATAAACTTCCCGGGCCAATTGCGATCAAATCTGCATTTAATATTTTTTGGATAGCATCAGGGTATGCAGGCGGGTTATCAGGTTCCAGCCAAACTCTTTGCACCTGTCCTTCGATCTGTGGGATCCTGCTCTCGCCGTTGATCGTCACTTCGCCATCTACATAGGGAAGCCTTTTGCCTGCCAACAGCCGGACATCATGAAGCGTTGCCGGGAGAACTTTGCCGTGCACTGAAAGCACCTTGCCAGATTCAGCTACTGCTTTTTCAAAACTACCTGTCAGATCCGTGAGGGCAGAGATAAACAGGTTCCCGAAGCTGTGGCCTTCCAGGTCGCTGCCGCCATTTACAAAACGATACTGGAAGAGTTGTGCGATCAGGTCCTCGTCGTTGGAGAGCGCTGCCAGACAGTTCCGGATATCACCGGGCGGGAGAATCCCCATCGTGTCTCTCAATCTGCCGGAAGATCCGCCGTCATCTGCGACAGTCACGATCGCGGTAAGATTTCGCGTAAAATTCTTCATCCCACGCAGCATGGTAGACAATCCCTGTCCTCCGCCGATCACAACCACACGCGGTCCCCTGCTCTTCTTCCTGAAATTCTCAACCATATCGATCACAGGTTTTCCCGGCCTTACAAAAGGTCTCAAGATTGCCTGATTGAGCTTCAATACACCATACATGATCGAGCCAAAACCGATCCCGCCAAAAACGATTGCCCTGACGAACGGAGGCAGGAAAAGCAGCGATGCGTAGTAAACAAAATCCGTCCAGAATGTGGAGGTTGATTCTCGGTAGAAGTCCAACAAAATATCCGCAACGCCTAAACTGATCACTGTTGTACCGAACAGAACCAGTGCGAACCAGCGCTTTACTCCCAATCCGGGGATCAGCCATCTGGTTATTGATTTTAAGAATGTTTTTATTCTCTGCATGGGTGAAAAATTACCTGACATATTTAATGCATCATAACAATTATTAATAAATGAGTCAACGAATGAGGTCTTGCCAGAAATTGCCGTTTTTCCATGAATTAAATGTTTAAGGTAGAATAGACACTCAATAAACTAACGGGAATCTCAATGACAAAATTAGCAAAAAGATGGACCACTGCAGCACCAATAACTGAGGAAGCAAACAGAGAATTACAAGAATATTCACCATTGTTCCGCCAGATCCTTTTCAACAGGGGGATCGCAAGTTCTGCAGAAGCAATTGATTTCCTGAATATCTCAAAATCTGATACAACAAATTCCGGTTTGCTGGGAATACCTGAAGCTGTAAGCAGGATCCGTACAGCAATTGAAAATAATGAAAAGATAATCATTTACGGTGACTTCGATGCCGATGGGGTTACATCTTCAGCTCTATTGGTAATCCTGCTGAGGGCTTTAGATGCGAATGTTAAAGAATTTCTCCCTAATCGGGTTGATGATGGATATGGGTTGAAGAATTCAAAGCTTGAAGAGCTGAAGGCAAATGGCACCGGGTTAGTGGTCACAGTTGACTGCGGAATAAGAGCTGTTGAACAAGCGAAACATGCTAAAGAGATAGGACTTGACCTGATCATCACAGACCACCACACCGTCGGGTCACAAATCCCTGAAGCGATCGCTGTAATTAACCCCAAGCAACCAGAAGATGACTACGAAGAAAAGGACCTTGCAGGAGTTGGCGTTGCATACAAACTGGCCTGCGCCCTGCTTGAGTCATATCCAAATGCTCCCATCAAAGCAGAGGAGTTGCTCGATCTTGTCGCTATCGGCACAGTTGCTGACCTTGTTCCACTGCTGGGAGAGAACCGCGTTTTAGTTGCCCAGGGCATAGATAATATCCAGCGATCAACCAGGCAGGGAATTTTTTCGCTTCTGGGAATCGCAGGTGTACAGCCAGCAGAGGTCAATACCGGGAAGATCGGCTTCACGATCGGACCGCGCATCAATGCAGCAGGCCGGCTGGGTTCTGCAGGCGATTCTTTCGATCTGATAATGTCCAAAGACCCGATCACAGCTGGAAATCTGGCTCAGAAACTCGATAACATCAACCGCGAACGCCAGAAAGAGACCGTCAATATTCATGAGAAAGCACGCGAACTGCTTGGCGATGAAATAGAAAAGGAATTTATCATCTTTGCCGCTCACCGGGATTTTATCCCTGGTGTGGTTGGCCTGGCAGCCTCTCGCCTGGCAGAAAATTATTACCGCCCTGCAATTGTGGCAAACCAGACAGAAACCCACACTCGTGGTTCATGCCGAAGTATCCCTGAGTTTCACATCACTGCTGCACTTGAACAATGTGCCGATCTGCTTGACCATTTCGGCGGGCATGCAGCAGCAGCAGGCTTTACGGTAAAAAATAGCAACCTTGATGAATTTGTAAAACGCCTGAAGAGGATTAGCAAAGAACAACTCTCAGGAGTTGACCTGAGGCCGGTTATCCTGGCAGATGCAAATGCCAAATTGAGCGACCTGGCACCATCTCTGATCAAAGAATTGGAGCAGCTTGAACCAACAGGGTACGGAAACAGTGAGCCAATATTCATTTCCCGAAGGGTGCAGGTGCGCAGCAAACGGACTGTAGGACGGGATAACAATCACTTGAAATTGAGCCTGTCAGACGGAAGAGTGGTATTTGACGCGATTGCTTTTAATTTAGGAGATATGCTCGATAAAATGGAAACATTTGTTGATATTGCTTACAAATTTGAGTTGAACATCTTCAATGGCAGAAGAAGCCTGCAGCTGAATATAGTCGATATCATTCCCGCTTAATCTACGAATCTATACTTGACCAGAGTCCAAAACGCTTCAAGCCCATCCATGATACCGATCTTCTTTCCCGCTTCATATGACCTTGGATAGAAAGAGACCGGCACCTCAGTGTAGGAAAATTTCCTTTTCATTATCTTGGCAGTAAATTCAGGTTCGAAATCAAAACGTTTAGCCTTAATATCGATCCCTGCTGCCACCTCTTTCCTGAAAGCCTTATAACATGTCTCCATGTCTGTGAGTTTGCTGCCATAAAGCAAATTGGTAACAAATGTCAAGAACCGGTTAGCCATTCTGCTGGAGAAATATAAGGCGAGTTCGGGTTTCCTCAGGAAGCGCGATCCATACACAACATCTACATCCCCATCCTCAATTGGTTTCATTAAAGCCGGGTAATCACTAGGATTATATTCCAGATCAGCATCCTGTATCAGGATCACATCTCCTTTGGCATGCCTGATACCAAGGGTCACCGCTGAACCTTTTCCCTCATTCTTATCCTTTAATATCACCCTGATCCTGTCGATCGCAACAAATTCCTTGAGCAATTCTCTGGTGCCATCGGTGGAATGATCGTCAACGATTAGGAGCTCAGATACAATCTGCATTGCAAGCACTTTCTCAACTATTTCATTGAGAGTACTCTTTTCATTGAATACAGGCATTACCACGGATAATTTCATATCAAAATTATATTCCAGATTGATAGGCTCACAAGCACCAATCAATAAAAGTCTGCATGCTATAATCTGTATAATGTTGAGATATTGAACATCCATGGAGGAACTTGATGGAAAGATTTAATAGAGGTGGTGGATTCATTCCACGAGTAATTGAAAAGATAGAAGACACTGGTCTTACATTTCTCTGGATACAGGACCTTGTGCTAAAGATCCTGTATTTCAGCGGATATTTAAATGGATATGAGGTTGCTGGTCGGACTGCCCTTCCTTTTAACGGCATAATTGAGCATATCCTTGATAATCTCAAAAAAGAAAAATTCGTGGAGGTTCGCACTCAGATAGGTGGTTTGGGTGAAGGAGCATATCAATATGCGATTACACGTGCAGGCATCGAACGTGCGCGGGAAGCGATCGGCCGCAGCCAATACACCGGACCCGCCCCGGTTCCGATCGAGGATTACAACTACGCTATCACTGCTCAGAGTAGAGGGAGGATCAACGCTACCCCAAGGATAATGAGACAGGCGATGTCTGACCTTGTTCTCTCAGAAGATATTTTCCATAAGCTTGGCCCTGCTGTTAACTCTGGAGCGTCCATATTCCTGTATGGCCCTCCTGGAAACGGAAAAACCTCTATTGCCAGGGCTATAGGAGAACTTTCCGGCTCTGAAACCATGTACATCCCTTATTCCCTTTATGTTGACGGGCAGGTGATCAAACTCTATGATGAAGTCAACCATCAAAAAGTAGTAGACACCGCTAGCCTGTCTCAAAAAAGCACTATCAAGAAAATGGCCGAAAAAACTGACCCCCGTTGGATCAAGATCAAGAGACCATTTGTTGTAACCGGCGGTGAGTTGACTATGGCAGGCCTGGATCTCGTATATGATCCAACCAACAGATTCTATGAAGCTGCTTTTCAACTGAAAGCTAATGGGGGCGTCCTTCTGATCGACGACTTTGGACGCCAGATGGTTCGCCCGAGAGACCTTTTGAACAGATGGATCGTACCCCTGGAAAACAGGATCGATTATCTTTCCTTCCACACCGGCAGAAAGATCGAAGTTCCCTTTGACGTTCTGGTGATCTTCTCGACAAACCTCCCACCACGGGACCTGGTTGATGAAGCCTTCCTCAGACGCTTAAGACATAAGATCAACATCACAGACCCAAGCTATGAGGAATACCGCCAGATTTTCACGCATGTTGCCGAGTCGCGGGGAATTGAGTATAACGACGAAGCGATCGTCCACCTACTCCAACACTGGTACGTGGAAAAGAACAGAAAACTGCGCGCTTCACACCCCCGCGATATATGCGATCAGATAATAGATATATCACGATATTCAGCTACTGAACCAGAACTAACGATTGAAACAATGACAAAAGCCGCAACTGCCTTCTTTGTGGATATCTGATTTATGTCTATCGAGCTTCGCACCCCGATGGTTTTCGCCCACCGAGGCTTCAGTTACATCGCACCAGAGAATACCATCCCCGCATTCAAGAAAGCCTTTGAATTAGGTGCAGATGGGGTCGAACTTGATGTACAGTTATCCGCTGATGGTGAAGTCATGGTTATCCATGACACCAACCTTGAGCGCACTACAAACGGTATCGGAAAGGTTTCAGAGCATACCTTAGCATCATTAAAAGAGCTGGATGCGGGTTCATGGTTTTCAAATGAATATAAAGATGTTAGCATCCCTGCTCTGGGAGAAGTATTCTCATTGATCCCAGGAAAAATGTTGATCAATGTGGAATTGAAATCAGACCCAGATCAGGTAATGGAACTGCCGGCAAAAGTAACTTCAATAATTAGAAAACTCGGGAATCAGGAGCAGGTATTGATCTCCTCTTTCAACATCGAGATGATCAAGGAAATTCAACTCCTCCTACCCGAGGTTAAGATCGGATTGTTGGCTCAACCAAGTATTCTGGGTTTCAAGACACGGAATCAGATCGCAAAAACACTCCCCCATGATGCACTGCATCCCTACTACAGGGATGTATCATCACGGATGATAAAACATTACAATAAGATAGAAAGAAGAATTCACACCTACACAGTTAACAAAGAAGAGCAAATGCGGAAATTATTCAAAATGGGCGTTCATGGGATCTTTACAGATCACCCGGATACTGCGATCAGAATTCGAGCGGAGGTAGAAGCTTGAAGTTTCGCCGTTCTATCAACCTCCTGATTGCACTTATTATGTTGATCCAGCCGATCGGATCTGTTTTGGCGTCCCCGCCATCTCAGGACTCTGGTCCCCTGTCAAAAGCTCAGGAACTGCTGAAAATCATGACACCCGAAGAAAAGATCGGACAATTATTCCTAATCCAATTTGATGGCACTGAAACTTCTTCCTTTAGTGAGATCGCCAGGCTGATCAAGGAGTATCACATCGGTGGTGTGATACTCAACAGGGATAACGACAATTTTTCTGATAATGAGAATCTTATTCAAAGCATATTTGAACTGAACAGGTCATTACAAACACTGGAATATGAATCTTCATTGGAAGTTTTGACCAATTTCGAAACCCAGACAGAGGTCACAGATCAATATGTACCTTTGTTAATCGGTATCTCCCAGGACGGCGACAGTGTACCCAACGATCAGATCCTATCAGCACTCTCTCCTCAACCAAGCAAAATGGCCCTTGGTGCAACATGGAATACTGATCTGGCATTTCGTGCCGGAGAGGTACTGGGATTTGAATTACAAAATCTTGGTTTCAACCTGCTGCTTGGCCCATCATTGAACATTTTATCCTCCCCACGCCCTGAAAGCGATGGTGATATCAACGTGAACAGTTTTGGGGGCAACCCCTTCTGGACCGCGAAGATGGGAGCAGCATATATTTCAGGTGTACATACAGGCAGCAGTAACACTATGCTTGTCATTGGCAAGGATTTCCCGGGGGTTAGCAGTCCTGACAGACCCCTTGATGATGAGATCCCGATCATACGTAAGACTTATGAAGAGCTAATTAATACCGACCTTGTTGCTTTCAGCGAGCTGACTGACATGAATGAAGATCCATCAACAATTCTTGATGGATTGCAGATAGCACATGCAAAATATGAAGGCCTCCAGGGAACCATCAGAACAACTACGCGCCCCCTCAGTTTTGATGAAACAAATTTGCAGAATCTGATCAACCAGACAATATTCCTGAATTGGAGGACTGCAGGCGGTTTATTGGTAAGTGATGACCTCAGCTCAAATGCGATTCAGCGATTCTATGCTGCTCAGGAAGAGGAATTTGATGTGCGTCTGGTAGCATTGAACGCCTTCCTTGCCGGTAATGAAATTCTGAATCTGGGTAATTATGAATTCGATAATCTCACATATGGAAATTCATTTCCAAATATAACCAGGACAATCGACCTCTTTATCCAGAAATATCAGGAAGATGACCTATTTGCTCAAAGAGTCGACGAAGCTGTACTGCGGATACTAACTACTAAATATAAGCTCTATCCCAACTTTGAACCTTCAGAAGTGATCGGCGAAACGATCGACCTGGAATTGATTGGAATTTCCCAGGACAATTCCTTGTCTACTGCACTTGAGGCTGCAACCCTGATCTCCCCAAGCCTGGAGGACCTTGATATTTCAATGCCAGAAGCGCCGCTTCAAAGTGATAAGATCGTGATCATCACTGATACTGATTCAGCACAGCAGTGCTCAGATTGTGCTGAGATCGATATCCTGTCTGTGGATCAATTTGAACAACTCGCATTAAAGCTATATGGTCCTGATGCCGGCAGCAGGGTTGTAGATCGAAATATGAGCTCATATTCCTTGAAAAATCTAGCTGCGTTCCTTAGTGAGGAAGGCCCAGTATCACCTCAATTTGAATCTGATATCACATCAGCAGACTGGATCATCTTCCTCCTGGAAGAGATCAATGGAGCTAACCCAGATTCATTGGCATTCCAGCAGTTGATCAACGAACGCTTCGACCTGATCCAACAGAAGAAGACAGTAGTCTTTGCTTTGAATGCTCCTTACTATCTGGACACTACCGGTATTTCAAATGTCTCTGTGATCTACGGTCTATACAGTAAACAGCCGCAATTCATTGAGGTTGCCGTAAGGTTATTATTCAAAGAAGTTGCAGCACCTGGCGCATCACCCGTTTCTATAGAGGGTACCGGCTATGACCTCTCAGTTGCTCTTTCCCCTGCTCCAGATCAGATTGTTGACCTGAGAGTTGAATTGGCTGATCAGGCTACTAACCCTCATGAAGAAGTTACTGTGATCGAATATGAGAGCGGCGATACGATCCTGATCCAGACCAGCAGCATCCTTGACCACAATGGAAACATTATTCCAGACAATACTCCAGCGACCTTTTCACTCACCACGATCAATAATAATGAGATCATCAGCCAGCGCGAGATCAGCGCTCTGACTGCCAACGGGATCGCAGCAGTGAATGTCACCCTCGATAATGCTGGTGCCCTGAGCATTATCTCGCTGATCGCAGATTCTCTGACAACAGAACCTCTCAAACTGGATATCATTGACGTAAATAACCCTACTGAAACTGAGGTTGTTTATGTGCCCGGGGATGGAAGTGGGCAGGGAAATATTTTAAACCAGAGTGAGATGCTCATCGCTCTGTCTAGAGGTGAAGTAACAATTGGGCTTTGGTTCCTGCTTGTAATGATCGCTGTATTCATCAGTATCTTCGCATATCAGATCGCAGTGAATTCCGGCCAAATTCGCTGGGGAATCCGGTATGCGTTCACAACATTCATTGGAGGGGTTCTGATGATAACCCTGCTCTCATCCGGTGCTGGTATGGTGATAGAAGTATTAATATCAAAGACTCTTTGGCAGGTAGCAATCATCACTGCGATCGGGTGTTTAATGGGGTGGTTGGTGGGAATGATCTGGAAATCTCTTGGAACAAAAATGCGGGAAAGTTAATTTAAAGCAGTTATCAAACTGATCAGCAGCAAACCTGTCGCCGCCCATAATAAGCGGCGCTCTTCTTTTGTATTGATCACATCAGCGAATGTTGGTGGTGGCAGAACAGCGCTCAATCTTGACTTTGGATTCCAATCCCCCAATAAGGTATCCCTAAATGCAAGCACACTTTCAGGGCGCTGGTCGGGATGCAGGCTCATAGCCCATTCAATCGCTCTTGCTGTTCTGGGACTAATCTTCTCATTGAAACCCAATATTGAAGGCAATGAATTCGGTTTCAGGAATAGTTCCCGCGCTTCCAGCGGTGGCTGATTGGTTACCAGGTGATAGAGTGTCGCCCCAAAGGAGTAAATATCGCTGCGCACATCTGTATGGCCGGTATCTCCGCCGTACTGCTCGATCGGTGTGTATAGTGCTGTTCCACGTCCCTGTATCACCGTAATGGTTGCATCTTCCGGTGCCATTATCTTAACCAGCCCGAAGTCAACTAATTTCAAGACCCCATCTGGTGTGATCTTCAGGTTACCGGGTTTAATGTCCCTGTGCTAGATCGGGGGTTTTTGGTTGTGAAGATAAATGAGCGCATCAGACAACTGGGTAGCCCATTTAAGCACATCCCGTTCATCTAAATGTTCTTTTCTTTGCCTTGCCTGGATCATTTTAGTGCGCAGGTCTTCTCCTGGCACAAAATCCATCACCAGAAAGTCGCTCTGACCTTCTGAAAAGAAATCGGACACTTTTGGAAGATTAGCATGGTCGAGCCTGGCAAGTACAGTTGCGTCTTTTTTGAATTGTTTTCTGGATTGAGTAATGGTTTTTTCGGGCAGACTGGTATCAAGGCGAATTTCCTTAACAGCGCATTGGCGTCCTTCCAGCCTGAGATCTTCAGCCTGAAAAATGTTGCCCATTCCACCCTGGTTTATGAATCGCTCGATCTTGTAGCGATCTTTTAGGACATCGCCGGACTTTACTACCATTTGTTCCTGTTCTCCGATCAGTGATGCAAGATTAACAATATTTGTAAATATATTCAATTTAACGAAGCATTGCGCTGCCAAATTGTCTCTGGCGTGGATTAACTCTTGCACCCGATACTTCTTCTGGTATTATACACGGTAGGAGTTTTATATGCCCCCGATTCTTGAAGACCCCCCTGTCCTGATTGCACAGGTAGGTCCGTTGGAAGGTCAACAGTTTGCCGTCAAGGATACGATCATGATCGGTCGTGATCCCAGCATTGACATTGTCATTTTAACCCCCGATAAGCAAGTGTCCCGCCTGCACGCCAGCATCAAAACCACAAAAGAAGGTGTCTTGCTGGCAGATCTGGGCAGCAAGAACGGCACATATATCAACGGTGAACGGATCCATAAGCCAACTATCCTGCATGATGGGGATGTGATCCAGGTAGCACTTGCCCAGAAACTAATATTCTTCTATTCTGATGCGACAGTAGCGCTTGACAGCATCGGATTTCAGACTGCTTCCAACCGGAAACTGCGCCTTGACGACCGTTCAAAAATGGTCTACCTGAATGATGTCGAGGTCAATCCTCCCTTATCTGCAGCCCAATTCAACTTGCTTCAAAAACTTTATATCAATGAAGACAAGGTGGTCTCACGCTATGACCTGGTAAAAGCCATTTGGGGGGATGAAAGCGCTTATGGCGTTTCCGATCAGGCACTGGATGCACTTGTTCGCAGAGTGCGCAGCAGACTCGCCGAACTCGACCAGGGAGATTTCATCATCACTGTGCGCGGGCATGGTCTGCGATTAAAAAACCCCGAAAAAGATCAATCCTGATCTTCAATTCCAGAAAGAATCTTCAATAGAGCTAGTGCTTCCTGTTTTCCGCCTGTGCCGTCTTCTCCGCCCGGGCCAACGCAGGAAGGACATCCATCCTGGCATGTGCAGCTGCTGACCAATTCATATGCCCTTCTGATCATCTCGTCATGAATTTCATATAGTCGTTCACTGAATCCGATCCCAGCGGGGATATGATCATAGATCACGATTATCGGCTTACCTTCCACCAATGGAGATTGAGCGTCGCTGTGAACACCAATGTCTGAGGTGGCACACATCAGGAACAGGGGTGCCAAATGCCCCAGGGTGAACGCCAGCCCGGAAAGTCCTGTTCGCACCCTGACCACAGATTCAGCCAAACGATGGCAGGATTCACAAAGGGTGATCAGATTTTTCGAGTTATGTGCTTCATTGATATTAGTGAAGGACCTGAAAGGGATCTTATGATGAACGCTGTGTTCTTTTTCATTTTCAGCATTCCCACACATCTGACAGCGATAACTATCCCTTTCCCTTGCCTTGTTTCTGATCTGATCCCAGTTCGGGCCGTATTGGTTGGGGCTGCTGTTCCAAAGTCCTTCGTCCTCCAGCTTTTCGATAGTGTCATCGTTCAGTGAAAACCAGTATCCGGTCGTATTCAACTCATGTTCAGGCATATCCAGCAAGCCCATTCCAAGATTTCGGTGAGTGTGCCATTCAACCTTCATATAACCTGTGACCTTCCCGATCACAGTCAATTCGCCGTAGCCCTTCTCCCCTCCCTTGATCTCAGAGTGATTTAACTCATTATCCATTACAACTTTTGATGTTCGCCTTGGCTGAGTAAAATAATCGACCCTCGCTGGACGCAGATAGGCGATGTGTTGTTCAAGATCAAGCTCATCAACAACATAATTCCTGCCCTCGTGGATATAGATCGACTCTGGATGCACCAGCCAATCTGCACTGGCTGAATCCACATCCCCGATCAATTTCCAGCCATCTTCTGACTGGGCATGCAGGGTAACAGTATTTGGGGATGCGCTGCGCAGAGAGATACCCTGCGATGGATAATCACTGGATGTCCAGAAATACTTGCCTTTGGACTGATGTATCTCCTGCCTTTCCTCCAACAACTGCATATATTCTGCGACTTCATCTTTCAGGATTTTTCCAAATCCTTCTCCAGTCTGAAATGGCAGTTCAAAAGCTGCACAACGGATATGTCCAAGCAGGATTAACAAATTGTCCGGGTTAATCAATGCTTGTTCAGGTGAGCTGTCAAAAAAGAAGTCCGGGTGCTTCACCAGGAATTGGTCCAGCGGATTTGCCGAGGCAGCCATTATTGCTAGCGAAGGATCAAGTTTCCTGCCTGCTCTTCCTGCTTGCTGCCAGCTTGCAGCGATCGAACCGGGATACCCTGAAAGCACTGCCGCGTCCATCCCGCCTATATCAATTCCCAGCTCAAGAGCATTCGTAGCTACTACTGCCCTGACCTTACCTGTCCGCAGTCCATTTTCGATCTCTCGCCTTTCAGTTGGCAGATATCCGCTGCGATAGCCGCGCAGACTTCCATCTGGCAGATCGCTGCCCTCACGCAGGTAATTCAGCATCACTTCTACCGAGCGCCTTGCCCTGCCAAATAATATCGTCTGAACACCATAACTCACCAGGTCATTTGTCAGACGCACACTCTCCTGCATCACAGAGCGTCTTATTCCCAGGTCTTCATCTATCACCGGAGGATTGTACAGCAGGAAATGTTTAGGCCCCCGGGGTGCTCCATCCTGGTCTACCAGCTCAACTTTCTCTTCGATCAGTTTTTCTGCCAATTCAGTCGGATTGCCGATCGTTGCAGATGTCAGGATGAATCGTGGAGAGCTGCCGTAAAAATTTGCGATCCTTTTTAATCTTCTGAGGACATTTCCAACATGTGAACCAAAGACCCCGCGGTAGGTGTGGATCTCATCAATCACAACAAAATTTAAATTACGGAAGAAATCTTCCCAACGGGTGTGATGGGGCAATATTCCTGCATGGAGCATGTCAGGGTTGCTGAGTATGATCCTGGCATTCCTGCGCACCTTTGGGCGCGCAGACTGGGGAGTATCTCCGTCATATGCTCTGACAGCCACTCTCTTTGCGCGCGGCATCACTCCCATCAGATCATCAAGCTCATTAACCTGATCGTGGGCTAATGCTTTTGTAGGGAACAGGTATAAAGCCCGGGCTTCTGACGCTTTTCCCAATCTATCAAGAACAGGCAGATTGTACGCCAGGGTTTTTCCGCTGGCAGTACCAGTCACTATTACAACATTGCTATCTTTTTGAATCAGGTCCCATGCTTCAGCCTGATGGCTGTAAAGGGATGTAATATTTTGCGATCCCAAAGCAGAAATAATATCCGGATCCAATCCATTCGGATAAGGTTTCAGGACCGCTGTTTTTGCAGGTATCTGATTCCACTCAACAATATTCCCCCCAACTGTCGGATCTGAGCGCCAAAAAGAAAGAAGTCGGTTTATTGACATATATATATTCTAATCTTTTATATCTATTTATGAATCAAATTTTGAGATTCTCGCATTTAATACTATAATTGGTTAATTTCATTCAGGAGGTACAGCATGCTGGAGTTTAATTACTACGAGAGATATCTTCGAGGCGCGCTGAATGAGGCGAAATATTACTTGATGTCAAAGGACCTTTTCTGGCCCTTGGATTTAACACATCCTCTTAAGAAAGCGCCATATCCGAAGTTAACAATTGGGAATTTACTGTATTTCAGATACGGCACTATTGCTGCGGCAATTACTTCTTACCACAAACAATCAATTAACCAGGCCGACAATATTTATAAGGACATAAAAGAAGAATGGCCGGTCGCGTGGGAAGAAAAAGCTGAGATGGAATACCGGTCCCGTTTACGACAGTGGGCATACTACCTCAAGGAATTAAATAATAATATGGAAGCATATGCTCCATATTTTCCTGTAGAAGTCCGGGTTCGAGTTCTCCTGCAGTTACTAAATAATGAACTGAAGAATAAAAATAAAGATCAAGACACGCTTAATGCACTGGATGATCAGTTAAAGAATCTCTTTAATAAATCTGACTTTGTATGGGAACAAGGATTAAGCAGAGCATTCCCAAAAAAGGAATTCTGGTATCTATACGGATACCTTGGATAAACTAAAATCAAAAAAACTGCTCACGAGTTGTGGGCAGTTTTTATTTAATCTTTCTTTTTAATCTTTCAAGTCGGTAATTAAATTTTTCCTGCCATTGAACTCTCTCAAAACGATTTATCTCCGGCATCTTCAAAAGCGCAAGCGCTGACTCTGTCCACTTTTTTGCTTCTTCAAAATCCCGCGCTTTATGCTCGTAATATTTCGCAAGTTCTTCATGAGCGTATATCTCCCGGTCAGCGGCTGCCTGCCACCACAGGCTTAAGGCTTCTGGTAATTGATCCAGCCTGCGGTAGATATAAGAAAGCCGCTTGATAGTTCTGGTTCTGATCTCGTCGGGGAGTTCCTGTTCCAGGCAGTATTCGTAAATCTTTTTCGCTTCAAACTGATGACCCAGATCTTCATTCAATTTGCCTACTGCAAGCAGGTCAAGAGTATGTGCGTCCTTACTCCCCAAAGGATCTGAAATGATCTTTGCCAGCACCTCCATAAGCACTGCCAGCGAAAGAATATCGATCTCATTATGATAAAAGACGCCTGCCAGGGGCCTGGAATCACCGGTCAGCAGATAATCTGTATATAAACTTGGGATCATCCAGCCGGGAGTGTCTTCACCTGTGCGTTCAATTCCCAATATCTCAATTTCAAGAAAATTCAAGGTTCTGCTTGGCAACCTGTCCCTCCACAGTCTGCGAGCCAGGTGCAGGATATCGAGCTGGGCAAGCTCCTTAAAGGGTGATGGCTGCATATTAGTTATATAGCGCGCATTCATCAAGGGAATATCAAATGCTTTGCCGTTGAAAGAAACCAACACCTTGGATGGAGCCAGAAATTCTTCGATCGCAAAAAGCATCGCTGTTTCATCGCCCGGATCCTTCAAAAAGAATTGTGCAAGTTTAAATTCATCTTTCTCAAATCGCCCCATCCCAACCATGAATGCCAGAGTTCCGCTGCCGCCTGCCAATCCAGTGGTCTCAGTATCCACAAAACAAAATTCGTCAATGTCTACCTCAGAGATGTGATTTTCCCCCGCCCAATTTGCTATCATTTCAAGCGGAGATACGATCTCTAGAATATTGTTTCCGTATTTATGTCCACGGGGGAAACTGCGTTCAACCAGAAAATATCCCCCCGCCGAATTTTCAGCCAACCTCCCATCTACCGCATCCTCAATGGGAAATTCCAACCGGGGTTTAATTTCCGGCTGGATTACGCTGCCCTTCACACCCATTTTCTTTAATCGATCTTTTAATGATGCCATTTTTCTGATTATATCAGAACATCTGGGCTATCAAATTCTGTTTAAATAAAAAAGCGGATGGCTTTCTCCATCCGCTTTCTAATTCTTTTTCTTCTAGCTGTCTTTCATATTCTGCATGGAGACCTTGATAGCATCCTTATATACTGTTCTGAGTTTTTCGGTCAGTTCTTCCTGACCTTCGGCATTCTCTACCTGCATCAATGCACCGGTCAAACCTTCGAGCAATTTTGGAGTGATGTCATCTTTGCGTTCATCCAGCAGCTTTGCACGATTCTCATCATCAGCTTCAAGCAGTTCCTGGATCAGCTCAACATCCACCTGGGCTGCTTTTGCAGATTCAGCGGCTTCATCTAAGATCTCAAGGATCAAGTTCAGTTTTTCAAGCCTGTCCTTATCCTCATTCTTTTCTGCTTCTGTCAGCTCAAGAGCCAAGGCCTGCATGAAGAATTCATCCAGGGCATTTAAGTTTGCCATGACAATTTCTTTCATATTATCAACAGAGAGAATTCGGTCAATGTTTTGTTTTGCCATATCAAGTCTGGCTTGGATTGCCTTGTCGATCTCATCCACGGATTTAAGGAGCTGTTCACGCAGGGATGTCAATTTTTCTTTCTCATCACCTTCGGCAGCTTCGATCTTATCACTAAGCATCTGGAAGAATTGATAATCCATTGCACCTCTGGCCAGACTTACAAACGCATCCACTCTGGTTTCATTTGGAGCGGCAATGATCACATCCAGCATTTTATCCCTTGTAATATTATCACCCAATTCATTCAAGGTTTTTACAGCTTCCTCAACCTCAGCTGCTTTTTCCTGCATTTCTTTGCCATATGTTGTGATCGGGATCAATTTCTGTTGTAACTCGACCAGGTTCTTCGCGAATTCTGAATCACCTCTGGCAGCGCTGCCCTCGATCAGTTGATTCATCAAAGCAAAGAATTCTGCATCGATCTTCTCATCTTCTTCTTTGACAACATGCTCAAGAGCTGTGTCGTCTGTGATGTTGGCAAGTCGCTGGATCAATTCAATGATCTTCTGCTGTGCCTGAATTACTTCTTTTGTGATCCCATCCTCTTCGAGGATGCGTTCAACCAGGCCCTGCATGGACAGAACCCTCTGAGGGCTGAATAAATATCCTTTTTTCTGTTCAGCTGGAAGTGCGTCAACAACCTGCTGAATCAGTGCTCCAATTGCTTTCTCCTGTTCCGGCATAGGGAGGTTCAGCTCTGGGGGCAGAAAATTCAAAAGTAGTTCTTTTTCCGGGTCATGATACACAACTGGTGCTGACATATTCCCGTTAAACCTGCAATGAGGGCACTGTACTAAATTATATTGACCGGAGAGAAATCGCTGTTTTGATGCCGGATCACTGCCGACGTCAAATACCTGCTCGATCTCTGCTACGATCTGTTTGCCACATTGTGGGCAGTTAATAAATGTTCTTGATGCTGTCATATTAATCTCGCTTATATTTAAATTTCAGGTGAAAAACCTGTTGATATACATTGATTAAAACCAAACGCAATTGTACCTTTATTTTTCTCTATATGTCAGATCTCTTTCTTTAATTAATGTCCGACCTTGGGATTGAGAATAAAACCCGGGCGCCGTTATTTGAACGGGGGTCAGCCCAGATCGTTCCACCATGGGCTTCAATGATCGCCCTTGCCAGATAAAGCCCCAAACCTGCTCCAGCAGTATTCTTCTGTGCATCCTCGGAACGGTAAAAACGGTCAAAGATATGGGGCACATCCCCAATTGGGATGCCTGGCCCTTCATCACAAACGGATACGATCACATTTTCTGCACCAACCTCACCGCTTATTTTAATCTCACCACCCTCAGGTGAATATTTGATCGCATTGGAGATCAGGTTTTCAAGTACCTGTGTGATCCGGGCTTCATCAACCAGCACGATCGGGCAATCATCAGGAAAATCGACCACAAAATCATGTTTGCTGGTTTGGGTCTTAAATTTTTCTACAACTCTATTCACCAATACTGGCATGGAAACATCAGATGCGTTTATCGCAAATTCTCCTGCCTCTAAACGTGTGGCATCAAGAAGGTTGTTGATCAGATCGGTCAAACGATCTGCTTCATCCTCGATCACCGCCAGGCTGTCCTGTACAATTTCCCGGTCCCAATTTGCATCATTCCGGCGGAGAGTGCCGACATAGCCTTTGATCAAAGCAACAGGTGTTTTAAGCTCATGGCTGACAACAGACACAAATGTACTTTTAATTTCCTCCGCTTCCCTGAAATGGGATATATCCCGGAAAGAGGCTATGATATTCATCAAATTTCCATCAACTGAATGCAAGGATGCAAATGTTATCCCAACAGGAATGCTGGTTTCGCCTGAACGTATCATCTCGCCCTCTACATATAATGTTGCTTGAGGTGTCAAAGGCCATCCGTCCGCCTCAGCTTTTTCCAGC
>JAUWSD010000150.1 GCA_030610225.1 Chloroflexota bacterium | reverse complement strand
TCCAGCTATATTTCTGACCTGAGATCATTCACTGGTGGACGCGGAGTATTCTCAATGGAACCATCCCACTACGAACGAGTTCCAGCCCACTTACAGGAAGATATCGTAGCTAAAAAAGTAAAAGAGGACGAGGAAGAAAATTCCTAGACCCGGTTAAAAATTAAAAGGCGTGCATTGCACGCCTTTTTTATTTAAGTACTTATAGTTAACTGTTTTTATCCGCCCAGCCCAGCCGAATGAACAAAGCAGGGGCTAAACCGATCAGCCAGAATCCCATCAGGGCATACCTTAAAAATCGCAGGCTGTAACCGATCAAGTCGGGAGTGCTGGGGAAGGCTAGACCTAGACCTTCTTTGATCAGAAGAGCGACTATCAGCCCTGTGAAGAAGTAGAGCAGGACATGTTTGGTGTCTTTCTTTTGCACATAACCACCGCGAGACCTGATCCACACAGCTCCACATACCAGACCAAATAAAGTGGCGGCAGGAGTTATGACTCCAGTGATGTTGAAGGGGTTGATCGGTTCTTCAGGATGAACCATGAAAGAGTTTGTCATCCAGACACTATTTAGAGGTTCTTCAGCATGGATCCAGCTGCTCACCGATACTGCAGCGATCATTGCCAATGCAACAAGGAAGATGATCAGGATATTGTTTGCAATGCTGCTCTTTTTAAACCAGGCTGAGACTTTGTCTTCGTATTTCAGGAACAGCCAGAGCAGCAGCGCTCCGATAAGCCACCCAACTATCACATCGGTGGGGAAATGAACACCCATCATGATTCTTGAGAAGCCGATCAGGAAGATAAGCACAGCTATCAGGATGGTCACCCACCGCTTCTTCAGTTTTGCTGCCAGTAATCCATAGATGGCAAAGGGTGTTTGCGAATGTCCTGAGGGCAGACCAAAACCAGTCTCAGCTCCCCACAGGTTTTTTACCTGCGTGTCAGTCCAATAAGGGCGCGGCTGAGCGAATAAGGTTTTGAAGAAGGTGTTTATCCCGGAGCTGAGCATGAGAATAATGCCGAGTTTGATCGAGAGGTCATAATTCACTGCCCAGACACAAACAAGGAATAAGATAAAGAACTCTTCTATTCCCAGGTAAGACAACGCTTTCATTATTGGATTTAATCCGTCTCCAAATCCCTGAAGCCAGATAATAAACTGATTTCCGAGTTCCATGATCTGTGCCATATTACAGCCTCCTATTATTTCTTAGCTTTAATAAATTTTGCTATTCTTTCAAACACGATTTGAGGGTTTCCATCTTTGGTGATGACATGGTCGCTATCTTTGACCCAGAACAATTCTTTATCCTCTACTCCCAGCAGCTTTAATAATTCCTCAGCATGATCCGGTGGGACATAATTATCGTCCCTGGAGTGCATCATCAGAGTTGGGACATTGATCTCCGGCAATGATAATTTCATTTTTGTGATCAGAGTTTTTAGCTCCAGGCTGGAGCGCAGTGGATTGGCAGAGTAGCTGATATGACCCACTGCAGCTTCTCTATTGACCCAGTTGCCCGCACCTTTTTTCATATTTGGATAGATATAAGAGGCCAATTTAATCAACCAGGGATAATTGTCAACGAGTTTATTGGGGACATATGTCGGTGTTGACATGGTGACGATTCCCTGAGGAGAAAACTTGGAGCTATTTTGAAGGGCCAGGACCCCTCCCATTGATAGACCGATCATGAATATCTGCTCTGTGTGTGATCTCAAGATGTGCCAGCCATCCTCAACGGACGCGGACCAGTCCTGCCAGCGCGACCTGATCATCGCATCAAGATTTGTGCCGTGCCCTGTCAATCGCACGCCCAAAACTGAATATCCTAAATTGTTCAGATATTCACCGAGTGGACGCATTTCTGTTGGCGCACCTGTGAAACCATGTATGAGTAGACATCCGATCTTGTTCCCGGGGAAATAAAAGGGTTCAGCGTTTGGGATTATCTCTCTTTTCTTCATTTAGTTTCCAATGATCTTCATCTCGCGTGACATGTTGCTGAAGCTGTGGATCCCGTCTTCGGTGACGATCACATCATCCTCGATCCTGACACCATCCTGATCCGGGATATATATTCCGGGTTCAATAGTGAATACCATCCCCGGTTTTAATATGATTTCATTGCCTGTTCTTATATATGGCGGTTCGTGTACCTGCATCCCAAGACCATGACCGGTTCGTGTTGTGAAATATTCGCCGTAACCGGCCTGTTCGATAATATCACGGGCAGCTTTGTCAACCTCACCGGCTGTGATGCCGGGTTTGACGGCAGCATGAGCAGCCTGGTTGGCTTCATGCACGATATTGTATATCTCTGACTGCTGCGGGGATGGATCACCAATTGAGAAAGTGCGCGTCAGGTCAGAAAAATAGCCATTCACATTTACACCCCAATCGATCACGAGCATGTCGCCATTCTGTATCTTGCGGTCTGACGGGGAGGCATGTGGATTGGCGCTGTTTGGTCCGGAGGCGACTATTGGGCTGAAGGGCAGCTCAGCTTCGCTGCCGAGTTTGAAAGCATTCTGTACCAACATGGATGCGATCTCTTTTTCTGTCATACCGATTTTGATCTCTTGAAGGAGCAGCCTCATTGCATCCTGTGCCATATTGACTGCATCCTGAAGATATTTGAATTCAAGCTCATCTTTGTACATTCGAAGTTCTGCAAAGAGGGTATCGGCGTCGTCAAAAGTTGAATATGGGAGCGAAGATTGCAGCAGGCGCAGCTCCAACATACGCAGTCCCCTGTCATCCACCCCAACGCTGCCGGTCTGCAGATCAATTTTGCGGATAGCCTCTGAAAAGGCGTTCTGCCATTTGCTGACATCTTCAGAAAATGTGAAGCTCTGGAGTTCAAACTCCAAATTATTGATCTTTGCTGACTCAAGCTCTGGCAGGATCAGGACAGGGGGTTTATCTGGGGTGAAGATGCAGACAACAGGTCTTTCGCTGAGATGAAAATGCAGATCAGTGAGATAGACCAGGTTTGGGCTGGGATTGACAGCAACTGCATCAAAGCCAAATTGTTTAATTAATTGGGAAAGTTTTTCCTGACGGGCTTTGATGGTTTTGATCGGCGTGCTTGACATAGGACCTCCAGAATGAATGCTTCAATATTGATTATAGCATTTTGATGCCTGAATCAACGACATAATTAAATGAACTGTGTTCTCATGTATAATGTTTTAAGAACAAGTTAACAGGAGTTTGAGATGACCGAGTCTGTATATAAGAAATTGGCTATGAAATTGGATTCACTTCCGAATGGATTCCCGCCTGCTGAGGATGAATCGGAACTGCGATTGCTGGAATATCTTTTCGAGGATGAAGAAGCAGGGCTGGGTGCCCAGCTCACTAAAGACCTGGAGGATGCGGGAACCATCGCTGAACGCGCAGGACGGGATAAACATGAAGTGCGAGACATTCTAAAAGGTATGGCGAAGAAAGGTTTGATCAAAGCCGGTAAGCTTGAGGGTGGGTTTGGTTTTGGACTGCTGCCTTTTGTCGTCGGAATTTATGAATATCAGGCACCGCGGTTTGATAAGAAGATGGCTGAGTTGTTTGAGACCTACTACCAGAATGCATTTGGGTCATCTCTAAAAACTCAACCGCAGGTCCACCGCGTGATCCCCGTTAATCAGACTGTCAAGAATGATATGGAAGTTCACCCTTATGAGAGCGCCTTGGGGATAATTGAGGACAATAATTCATGGGCAGTTTTCGACTGCATCTG
>JAUWSD010000103.1 GCA_030610225.1 Chloroflexota bacterium | reverse complement strand
ATCGGCCCTGTGAAGTGGATAGAGATCGAGATACTGCGCGGAGAACAGAAGGAGCCAGTGCTCTATCTGCATGGCGATGCTGCAAAGATGGCGGATGAGCAGGGGCTGATCGGTTGGTCACTTAGCCTGAGCCATACGCATGAGCACGCGATCGCAATGGTCGTGGCGGTGGGGGAAAAGTAGAATAAGGACTTATTTCTCAACCAAAAAAGCCAACTCGGTCAGAAATTCAAATTTCTGGATATTCCACCCTTTACCATCAACCATCTCATAAAATTGCCGCTGATAATTTTCCAGCATCCCTTTTGCTTTACCCCCCAGACTATAGATTGGGTATGAGACCAGGATATGTTTGGCGTTCAAATTTTCAAGGATCAACCCCCCAGCGCCTTTGTCAAGCTGCTCCAGGCACGGCATCGCTTTCAACATGATCGCAAGATCAAATCTCTCCCCTGGCAGCTCAGTGATCACATCGCATAACATTGCCTTCCCCTGAACTGGCATCAACTCCAGGTATTCTCCAATGAAATTGGTCATGTCCTTGTAAATATCCACTGCAGTATATGAAGCATTCTCTTCCAGATCCATCCACGGGATTGCGAGAGGATTAAACCCGCAGGCGACATCTAGTACAGAATTGATGGGGGGCAAATGGGCAAATATTTCAGAATAAAAATCAACGATGATAGGCAGGCGTTCCTGCGTTGATCTGTTGTGATCCATGATCTCCAGGCAGGCTGCTTTGAATTGATCTAGATCATTGGCCGATTCTCGAAGAGAACTCAGCCATGCCTGGTAATCATTCCTGCTCAGTTGATAGGCGGAGCCAACTTGATGTAATTTCTTCTTCGTGGCTTTCACCGCTTCCTTAAGCCGCCGCTCTTTTTTCAGTTCTCCAGCTCCAATTCTTGCGATCAAGCCTGGGTGAACATTTTTAAACTTTGAGCTAATTTGGACAGAAGCGACAAGCTGGGAAAGTTGTTCTGTGCGATCACCCATTACTGAGCCTCATCCGGTCTTCGAGCATGGACATGAAGCGCAGGTTGTGCAGAGTGGTCAGGCGGTGGAAGAGGTGGTCGTTGATCTTGAAGAGGTGATACAGATATCCTCTGGAATAGTTCTGGCAGGTGTAGCAATCGCAGTGCTCAGAGATTGGTAGCGCGGATTTGATGTGTTTCAGATCGTAGATATACAGGTAGCTGAACCAGTCACCGAATAAGCCAGCGGAATCGTTGAAAGTATATAAACGTCCTCTCCTGGCATCCCGTGTTGGCAGGGCGCTGTCAAACATCTCATAGCCAAGCTCGTGGCAGCGCAGTACATACTCCGGATGGCCAACACCCAGGGCGTGCACAGGAAGTTTGCTGGGGATCAAACTGCGGGTGTAGCCTAGAATATCTTCCAGCAAGCTGCCCTTGGAATCCAGCGGCCAGCCGCCAAAGCCGTAGCCGTCAAAGCCGATCTCAAGTAATTCCTCAGCACATTGTTTACGCAGGTCTTTATCTCCTCCGCCCTGAACAACCCCGAAAAGTTTGGGAGCAGTATCGCCTTCCAGATTTTTCTCGTCTAGTAACTTGTCGAATTCCTGCCGGGATTTCTTTGCCCAGGTGATAGTTCGCTTGACGGAGGTTTCCTGCTGGGAGGCATCATCATCGACATGGGTGCAGTCATCCAGACACACGACAATATCTGCGCCGTAGTTTATCTGCAGTTGGATCGATTTTTCCGGTGTGAGCTGATATTTTCTCTGACTGCCTTCCGGTTTGAAGCTGATGCCCTTATCGGTCAGGCTGCCATTTTTTGAGTTGGTACGGATCACTGAATAAGCCTGGAAACCGCCAGAATCTGTCATGATCGGTTTCTTCCATGCGCTCATCTTATGTAGTCCGCCCAGGGCCTGAACGGTGGACGATCCGGGTTTCTGCATCAGGTGGAAGGTGTTCATCACCAGTGCTTGAGTGCCAACAGTTTCCAGGTCATCAGCACCAAGTGCGCGAACAACACCTCTTGTGCCGTCTGGCAAAAAAGCCGGGAAATTTATCTTCCCGTTTGGAAGTTTCAACCAGCCCTTTTTGGTCATTTATTCTGCTTGCTCTTCGTCTTTAGGTGTAAGCTTTTCTGAAAGATTATCCAGCTGAGTGTTCAGATATTCAAGGGCTTTGATGAGGTCTGCTTTTGCTTTCTGTTCAACTTCTCCGCTGCGCAGTCGTTCACCGAAGTCTTCAACGCCATCTTTGAGTTTTACGCCAGCTTCCGAATCTGAAATATCCTTCACGAATGTTTCAAGGGCTGAACCAAGATCGCTCAAACCAGATTCGATCTGATCCTGAACATGAGTGCGCTCTTCGCTGTCCCAGGCAGTATCCACAGCATTCTTTAAATTCTTGCCAAAGTCCCTGAAAGCATCTTTGATCTCATTATTTGTTTTGTGTTCTTCAGTCATTATTTACTCCTATTCAAATCAATTGTAGCACCTGAAATGCTCTTTTTAATTATTAATACGTCTCAAAAGCATAAAGGTTCTAACATAATTGTTATTTTACAGAATCTGTTTTTGGTGTATTATGATATGGTACTGAAGTCCTATATCATTTCTGTATCAATTTATTGATTGTTTATGAACAAGAAATTATCAGAACATCTAAACCGACAATTGGGAAAGCTTGATTTGCAATCATTTCAGGCAATATGTCATGTTGGAAATCAAAAAATAGATAAAATGGTTGAGGGGGTAAATTCTGAGCTGCCAGAAAATTTAAATGCCGATGGTACCGCTTTCTATTATCTCGGTATCCGCAAGGATGTTTTCATTCCCTGGTTTAATGATGACCGCCAGCCAAAAAAAGCTCGCGAGAACATCAACACAAATATCCCGATAATTGCAGAATTACTTGAGAAAAAAGATCATGTCAGGATCGAAATTGAGAATTGCACTGGGCAGAATCTAAAATTGCTAAAAAGTTTAGAAGCTCATAATATGGTGATTTGTCCTATATTGGTCGGTGACGATGTCTGCTGTGTGGTGCTGGCATGGAATGAGGAAAAAACCAATAAAATTACTGAAGAGAATTTGGACTTCTTAAAAACCGGTATTGATAAATTCCCGTTATTTATTAGCGAAGTGGCAAATTCAGCATATTTATACAGGCAGGTGAAAGAATTTGCTCTGATTCAAAATGCTCTTATGGATCTGACAAACGCCAGCACTTTGGATCAAGCCATGCGTAGTTTTATTGAAAGCCTGGAAAGTTTGTTTGACGATTTTTATGGCGCTCAGATATATCTGTACACAGATGGAAAACTGATCTTTAGCGCCGGAAAATGGGATAATGAATGGCGTGATCAGGAATATTCTAGGCCCAGTCCCGATGGGATAAATAACACAGTTGCTAAAGTTGGAAAGATGGAAATAATCCCGGACGCCCAGAAATCTCCCTGGATAGCAGGTAAGGGATTTGATTGGGGGGGCACTTTAATTGTGACACCTCTCAAGGCTCACGATAGAACAGTGGGAGTAGTCAATATTAGATTGACTGAAATTGGCGGGATCACTGAAGACAAGGTCAGGCTGGTAAATTTGCTCGCAGATCAGGCAGCAATAGCTATTGACCGGGAAAGGGATCATTCCCAGATCAAGAACCGTTCAAGCGAGTTGGAAGTTCTTCTGAATGCCAGCTTTGAACTTACATCCACTATGGAGCTTGATGATATTAAAGGTATTGTCGTTGAAAATGCAATGAAGTTATCTCCAGAGGCATTGAATACATTTCTTTTCTTATATGATGGTGAGGGTATGGACTTTGGGGCTGTAAGATGGAGAGGGATTCAGAAAAATGTGGATGATTACATCCCCAGAAAGAACGGGCTTGTATTTACTGTGGCCAGGAGCGGTGAGAGAATTCTGATCGAAGATGTCACAAAGCATGAATTATATGTGGACAGCAATTATGTTGAGGAGGGTTTCCAGGGTGCTATACTCGGAATGCCTCTAAAGCATGGAGAAAGGGTTGTCGGGGTGCTGACACTTGCATTTAATACCCCTCAGAATTTCAAAACTGGCACCATCAATGTTCTTCAGATCCTTGCAGACCAGGCAGTTCTCGCGATCCAGAACTCACGGCTGCATATCAAAACAACAGCCCAGGCTAACACTGATTTCCTGACGGGGCTAAGCAACAGACGGGCATTTAACCAACGGCTTGAAAGTGAGATAAATCGCGCGAAGAGATACAATCAGAAGTTTTGTCTCCTTTTCTGCGATCTTGATGATATGAAAATGGTGAATGACAAGTTTGGTCATTTGACCGGGGATAAGGTGCTGCAGATTGCAGCAGGGATTTTTGAGGATAATTTACGGGAATCGGATTTCATTTCGCGTTGGGGCGGTGATGAGTTTGTGATCCTGATCCCGGAAGCCGACGAGGAGGAAGCACTCAGGGTGGGTGAAAAATTGGCAGAAAATATAAGGTCCTACAAATTCCCATGGCACGAAGTTGATGATTTCAAGATGACCATCAGCGTGGGATTAGCCTGTTATCCGGAATACGACGCCAAACAGAAATTGATCCAGGCCGCAGATGTATTCCTATATAAGGGGAAGAATATAAGAATCTGAGACAGTCAGTATATGGGGGAGTTTTGATGCGGTATAATCAAAAATCATAATTTGTTGGAGAATAAAATGACAAATATCCCTGCAGTAGATCAAGACCATCTCTTAGATATCCTGGTTAAGATGCTTAACACCCCCAGCCCAAACGGATTTTCACATTATGTGATCACTGAACTGAGCAATGAGCTTAAGAAGTATAAAAATATTGAGTTGCATGCCACCCGCAAGGGTGGACTTGTGGCTACTATGTTGGGCGAAAATGATGACCAGCCGCGTGGACTTACAGCGCACGTTGATACACTCGGTGCGGTTGTGAAGGAAGTGAAGACTAACGGTCGCCTGAAACTCTCACCTGTGGGCGGTTTTGCCTGGAATTCAGTGGAGGGTGAGGGGGTTACTGTTCACAAGAACAACGGAGACACCGTCCGGGGAACGATCCAGCTGACGATGGCCTCATATCATGTGCATGGACAGAAAGTGCGTGACACTAAGCGCGACGTTGACAAGATAGAAGTGCGCCTTGATATAAAGACCAGCTCCGCAAAGGAAACCCGTAAGTTTGGCATTGAGGTTGGCGACTTTGTGGCCTTTGACTCACGCGTGGAAGTTGTGAATGGTTTTGTCCGCTCACGCCACCTGGATGATAAAGCTGGCGTCGCTGCTCT
>JAUWSD010000189.1 GCA_030610225.1 Chloroflexota bacterium | reverse complement strand
TGTCAGGGCAATCTCTATGGGGGTGTTGGGAGTATTGATGATGAATGTCCCGGTCAGCAGCTTGGTGTCATAGCCTTTATAGAGCAGATAATCGATCATACTGACAGCGCTGGGGATCAGCTGGTTCTGGTATAGATTATCAGCCACCTGATATGGTGATTCACCTGAGGAAATACCAAAGTGGTGTTCTGCTTCCACCTCTGTCATATTGAGGAGATAATCGCGATCTCGGACAAGGCGCATAGACAGTTTAAGTTTTTCTATGATGGTTAGACCTGGATCGGGTGGGCCGTATAACTGGTAGGCATCATTTTGGATGCTGAGGAAGTAGTTAGCAGTGAATAGAAGCAGGAATATAGCTCCAGCAATTAACAGGAGAAAAAAGATCAAAGGAAGCAGGGAGCGTTTTTTCTTTTTTCTTTTAGGCATTTTATTCCTCACAGCTTCTTTGACTATCCAGATATGACTGCAGAATGATAACAGCAGCAATATGGTCTATCTTATCTTTGCGTTTCTTCTTTGGCTGCCCCATTTCGATCTGGGCGTTTCTGGCAGAAACCGTGCTGAAATCTTCATCCCAGAGACAAACGCGGATCGATGTCCGAGCCCGGATGGCAGCTGCCAGCCTGGCAGCTTTCCTCCCTGAATATGTTGGAAGTCCATCTTCATCCAGAGATTGCCCTACGATTATCGTTTCTGCGGAATTCTCCTCTGCGATACTGATGATCTTTTCTGAATCCTTTGCTCTGGAAGTGTGTTTGAGGATGCTTAATGGGCCTGCGATCGTTCCAGTCGGGTCGCTGATGGCTAAACCAATATTCTTTTCTCCGGGATCAACTGCCATTATCTTCATGATAATCCTAATAGACCACCTCAATATTTATGCGCTGGGGCGAAAATGGAAGCCACGGCCACCAATAGGGTTTTGAACTAATGATTGGCTCTGCACCGTAAATATCCGGGTCCGATAATAAGATTACCACATCATTGACTGGTTTCCCCTTGATCGAATTTGCAATAGAGAAGTTATCAGGAATATCATAGATCTGTCTTTGGGCCCTGATCGTCAATGTATCAGAGTTTTTGAGATATGATCCTGCGCTGGAGATCATCCTGATCGATAAACTATTATTTCGAGCTGTTTGTCCAGATCCAAGGTGAGAATCCAGAATTTGCTCCAGCATCGGGTTCAGCATTGCTCCCCGGATAACCAGGAATTCATACTCGACAACCAACTCAAGCGAAAGCTCATCAGCAGGCTGGATATTTTCCGGTGAATAAGTTTCTGAGATTATTGTGAGGTTATTTAGTATTTCCGAGATCAATATATCCTGAATTATAGTTTTGTTTTGGGCTTCATTTTTAGCAATAAGCAACAGGTCTGCGAGCAACTCTGTTTTCAGGTCCTCATAATCGATCTCACTGGGGGATTGATTGGAGATGCTTTTTCCGCCAGAAATATTGGAATCATTACTGACAGAGGCTTGGAAGGATAGCTGCCCATCCAGTCTGGTCAACGAATTTGCCGGGATATTTCCAGAGACTCCCGGATTCTCCGCAATCACATTTGCAGTGACTTCTGCTCCAGCCTCTGCGGCCATGTGAACATCATCAACAGTCAGATATTTCTGGGGGTTCTCAGAATCTGTACGGATAACCGTTCCAGCAGGGATCAGATATTCCTGATCGGTGAGATTGGTGAATGTGACTTGACCGGAAGCATAAGTGGTGGGGGCTATGAGCCTGCCAGTTGTAGGGATGCTTCCCTCAGCTTCGACTGTAATAGTGATGCTCTCAACAGGAATCGTCCCTGCAAGATTATATGTTTCAGCATCGGGGTCGATCCTGAGTTCCAATTGGATACTTTGAAGAGATATTTTTGGTGCTATCTGGACATCTGCTGCGGGGAGCAGGTTGAATAAGATTGATAGAATTGCAATTACTGCGATGGAAAGGATCCAATTTCGAAAATATTTACTTTCCATCCATTTAGGTGTTTCAGGGGATGTGCTTTTTGTTTTCAGCTCTTCTTTTTCTTCTTTTGAGCTGAGAGTGAAATCCAAGTCTCTGGCTTTGACAGGCGGCTGATCCCAATCTGCCAGCTGGGCCACCCTGCGGTTGGGGAATACCGAGATGCCGAGTTCCCGTGCGAAGTTGCGAATATCATCCCGATTTGTGACCACAGCGAATTGGGAGCCTTTTTTGCGCGAGAATCTTTCCAGCCGAACCAGGTCTATCTTTCGACGCAGGGGTGGGGAAGAGGTCGGATAGACGACGAGGACGCGTTCACTTTTGCCCCAATGGATCTTATCTTGAATGGTCTGCAGATCGTCCTGCGGTTCTAGGTATATAACCTGAGTTTTCATCTTAACAATTTAACCATAAAGGCACCCATCCGCCAATCAAAGCAGTGGGTGCCTTTTTTGAGTTAAAAATACTATTTTGTTCTTTCTTCGACCCAATCAGTGATCCGGGCTAATGAATCTTCAAGCCCATCAGTGGTTTTTCCACCGGCCTGAGCGAGGTGGGGCGGTCCGCCGCCTTTTCCGCCGAGAGGTTCAGCGACGAAATTAATCAGGTCCCCAGCCTTCCAGCCTTTGGCTACGAGGTCCTTTGTCAGGGTGGCAACCAGAGCAGGGGCATCGTTGATTACTGTTGCGATGACTGCTGCCCCCGTTGGGTATTTCTGCCTGAACTTGTCTGCCATCTCACGTAAGGTGTCGCGGTCTGCGTCATGCAGAAGAACTCCCAAAATTGAGATTCCGTTTACTTCTTTGACATTTTCAAAAGCCTGATCGAGTTCATCTCCTGCCGATCTTTTTCTGAGAGCAGAATTCTCCTTGGTCAATTCAGTTAGGTATTTT
>JAUWSD010000012.1 GCA_030610225.1 Chloroflexota bacterium | reverse complement strand
TTTTTAAATTTCTCAGGATGAAAATGAAGTTTTTTTGGTTTCCATATAGAGAGGTATTTATCCGCAGTTTCTTCAGATGGGATGATAAATTTTACTCTGCCTATTCTTCGTCCGTGTGCCATATTTCAGCTTATCCTGATTTGAGGTTTAGTAAATTGCAATTGATAGAAATGGTCACCTGGAAGAGCTTGGGATTTTATATCCGTCATTGAGTGGGGCACTAATCTGGGAAGTTCTTTTATCAAATCAGTAGGAGAATTTACATGCATTCCGTGGGCAGGAGATCTTTTGAATATCTTCATACCCCCGCTGATCTCATCCAGTATATAAATAGTTGTACCGTGTTTTGCTACCCTTGCCATTTCACTGACCGCTTTGAAAGGATCTTCAGTGAATTGCAGCGTCCCTACCTGGAAAACCATATCGATAGAATTATCTTTGATGGGAATGTATTCAGCGAGCGCCTGTATCAATCTTGGTTCCCGATTTGCTTTTTGCATGTTCCGTTTTGTTTGTTGAAGCATATTCCAGCTGATATCTAATCCGATATGCTCAATATCTGTTGGAAAATAATTGGTTGAATATCCTGTGCCAATTCCCAGCTCCAATATTTTTTGTCCGGGGCCAAAGCTAAGGTCTTGGATGAAATCTTTATTAATTGATATATCCTGGCTGTAATTGAAGCGATCACCAATGGATAGAAGCCGCTCATACAAACCTGCTGAAATATCATAGATGAGGTTGTTGAATCTGTTCCGTCTGGATAGATATGAGCGGTCAATTATTACAGGGATATCATCCTTTATCTGGTATTTATGCCCTGAAGCAAGACCAATAAGCTGGTTCTCAATTCTTTTGAAGGGCTCTCCCAGATAGGGATTACAAAGGATATCAACATTGATCATGTTGGAATTATAATAGGAAATAAATCTAATACTTTAGGAGTTTAAATGACCTGGAACATTAAAGACAAGTTGGTTTTGATAACAGGAGCTACTGATGGGATAGGGAAGAGAACGGCATCCAATATTGCTGAGATGGGCGCACAGCTCGTTTTAGTGGGGAGGAAAGAGAATAAAACAAAATTGGTTGTTGATGAGATCAAAGCAGAAACTGGTAATCAGAAGATCGAATATTTAATAGGCGATTTTACTATTCAGAAAGAAGTTAGAAGAGTGGCTGAAGAATATTGCTCTAAATATGATAGGTTGGATGTTCTTTTTAATAATGTTGGGGGCACTTTCGCAAAGAGAGAAATTACAGTTGATGGTGTTGAGAAAACATTTGCTTTGAATCAGCTGAGTTATTTCTTGCTTACACATTTGCTGCTGGACAAACTGAAAGAGAGTGCTCCCAGCAGGATCATCTGCACATCTTCAGGCTCTCATAGAAAAGCTGGAATTAACTTCAAAAATGTTAACAACAGCGGATTGATCTCAATCTGGACATCATATGGACAATCAAAATTGGCAAATATTATGTTTGTTTATGCACTGGCGAGAAGACTTAAAGGTTCAGGAGTTACAGTGAATAGCTTGAATCCTGGTTTGGTTAGGACCAATATCGGGCGTGGAAATGGCAAGATAATGGATTTTATTATTACCAAAGTTGTCAATCGCGGGATTCCGATAGAGGAGGGTGCTGAAACACCAACTTATTTGATCTCTTCTGATGAAGTGGAAGGGATTTCAGGCAAATACTTCGATAAGAAAGTTGCAGTTGAATCTCAATCGATCTCAAATGATGTGGAGGCTCAGGAGAAGCTTTGGGAGATTTGCAAAGAATTGACGGGCATAGAAAAATATTGCTGATAAAAAAAGCTTTTGGAATTTCCAAAGGCTTTTTTTTAATTAAATTTCAGATAATTGTTTTTTAACCTTATCTGCTGTTTCTTTGTATGCAGCCAATTTTTCACGCTCATTTTGAACTACATTTGGTGGGGCCTTTTCTGCGAAGGCTCCTCCAAGAAGATTCTCTAATCTTTCGATATGTGAGAATACTTCTTTAAGCTCTTTGTTCAATCTGTTTAGCTCTTCTTCCTTGTTAACTAACTCTGAAAGAGGAAGGTGGATCTCTACAGTGCCAACTATCATAGAAACATGGCCTTCCAATTTCTCATCCAGATTTTCCAGGATGGACAAACCTTCAATATCCAGGTGAGCGAGTCTTGATAGCACAGCAGAGTTGTTCTTAATGATCTCTGTATCTTTACCTGCTGCGATCACAGCGGGAATCTTGTGCCCAGCTTTTACATTCTTCTCTGACCTGAGATATCGGATGGAGCGGACTATCTCCTGCACTTTCTCAAAATCTGCGATCTTTGAATCTTCCCAGCCTTCGATCTCAATTGGTTCAGGCCATTTGGCAACGATGAGGGCCTCTTCCCATCCTTGAGGTGGTTTAATCCCTTTTTTCATGGCTGCATCCTTCAGAAAACCCCAGAGTTCTTCCGTGACGAATGGAGTGTAGGGGTGAAGCATCCTCAGCACCATGTCTAAAACCCTGGCAAGGGTGTCAGCAGTAGTTCTGGCACGGGAACCGCCTTCTTCAATCTGGATCTTTGCTATCTCCAGGTACCAGTCTGCAAAATAAGTATAGAAGAAGTCATAGATATGCCTGCCAGCTTCGCCGAATTGAGAGGTACTGAATAAGCGATCCACATCGTTTGTGAGCTTCTTTGCTTTTGCCCAGATCCATGAGTCTGCCAGAGTCCAATCATCTGAATCATTTTCGGTTTCTGTTTTATCCAGGAGACTTAGAACCAGCCTAGTGGCGTTCCAGAGTTTATTGGCGAAGTTACGATTAGCTTTTACCTTTTCAAGGCTGAGGTTCATATCTTTACCGGGGGAGGAACCAACCAACAATGTGAATCTGAGAGCGTCTGTTCCATACTGATCCATGACAACCAGGGGGTCGATCACGTTTCCCTTGGACTTGCTCATCTTCTGCCCGTTCTCATCTCTTACCAGACCGTGTAAGTATACGGTGTGGAAGGGGGCTTCATTTGTATATTCCAAACCACTCATAATCATTCTTGATACCCAAAAGAAGAGGATGTCATAACCTGTTTCAAGAACAGAAGTTGGGTAGAAGTAATCGAGATCGGGTGTTTTACTGGGCCAACCCAGCGAGGAGAAGGGCCATAGGGCAGAAGAGAACCAGGTGTCGAGAACATCAGGATCCTGCTCTAATGTGAAATCACCACTATAAAACTCCTTGGCTTGTTCGTAGGCTTCCTCCTCAGAAAAAGCACAGAATTGCTTGCCATCAGGACCATACCAAACAGGGATCCTGTGTCCCCACCATAATTGACGGGAAATACACCAGTCCCGAATATTCTCCATCCAGTTGAAATATACTTTATTGAAGAATTCGGGGATGATCTTAATTTGGCCGCTGCGAACAGCTTCCATAGCTGAATCTGCCATGGGTTTGATCTTAACGAACCATTGAGTTGACACCATCGGCTCGATGATGTCACCACCTCGTTGTGAACGCGGCACCTGGTGCGTATAGTCTTCAGTCTTAATCACGAGACCAGCTTCCTGCATATCTGACCAAATCTGTTTACGGCAGTTTTCCCTATCCAATCCTTTATATTGTCCACCGTGATGATTGATCCTGGCTTCTTTATCCATTACGGTGATCACATCAAGGTTATGCCGCTGCCCAATCTCATAATCATTTGGATCATGACCGGGTGTGATCTTTAATGCACCTGTCCCAAATTCTCGATCAACATAATCGTCTGCGATGACAGGTATTTCACGTCCAAGCATCGGGACAAGGGCTTTTTTGCCGATGAATTTTTGGTATCTGGGATCTTCGGGATGAACAGCTACCGCAGTATCGCCGAGAATTGTCTCTGGGCGGGTGGTAGCAACTGGAATGAACTCATCTGAATCAGCAATCATATATTTAAAGTGATAGAGCTTCCCTTGTTCTTCGTGATATTCTACTTCCAGGTCTGAGACGGCTGTTTTTAGTCCGGGTGACCAGTTGATCAAGCGAGGTCCGCGGTAGATCAAACCTTTTTCGTAGAGTGAAACGAATGAGGTCTTGACAGCTTCAGAAAGGCCGTTATCGAGGGTAAATCTTTCCCGATCCCAATCACAGGAGGCACCCAGGCGGCGGATCTGTTCGGTCATGATGTGTTTATACTTCTTTTTCCAATCCCACATCCTTTTCAGGAATTCTTCTCTTCCCAATTCCTCTCTGGTGACCTCTTCGATCTTGAGAATGTGTTTTTCAACCTGGAGTTGGGTGGCTATTCCAGCGTGGTCCGTGCCTGGAACCCAGAGAGTCGGAACACCTTTCATGCGGTGGTATCTGATCATCAGGTCTTCCATAGAAACAAAGAGAGCATGCCCAAGATGCAGTTCACCAGTGACATTGGGCGGGGGGATCGAGATCACAAATGGTTTGATGGAAGGATCATGATCGGGGAGATTTGGATCATTTGTTGGTTTAAAATAACCTTTTTCTTCCCATTGTTCATATATCCGTTTTTCTGCGTTGTTGAAATCGTATGACTTTTCCATAATATTCTCCATAACATTAGTGGTACATCCAGAAAGAAAAAACACTTTCATCCAAAAGGACGAAAGTGCTGCAACTTCCGCGGGACCACCTTAATTCACAGTTTTCACTGTGCACTCTTCCCGGACAATCATCCGGGGTTTCGCTGTATCGGGCTAACCCGTGCTGGTCTACTCGAACATTTATGTTCTTTCTTCAGCATCCTACCGGGGGACATTCTGTTTTGAGGGTAATTATCCAGTTTTCAGCCTAGACCAGACTCTCTATAAATTGCCCAAAACATACTCATCCCGGATCAGGGGAGTAATTATTCATTTGCGTGGATTATACAGCATTGAGGACAAGAATGTCAACGAGAATAATGGCCATATCTGCAATAGAGATTGCAAATAACACATAAACATGCAATTCGTACGCACATAAACAAAATATTATGCAGATATGTCAGTATGCGCAAATAGAAATGCGGGAAAATCAATCATTTAATGGAAAAAAGGCAGAATGGGTGTTTTCCTTGGAATGATGCAAGTTTTTCGTCCTGAATCACTTTAGTTCCAAGTAATTCTTCAAGAATAATTTGATCCAGCTGACAAAGCACTGGAAAAGAGTCTATAAACGAGGAGTATGGACAGTTATGAAAAATAATATTGGGTGATGTTGAGTGGGCTTCCCATCTTGCCTTGTATCCAAGTTCGTTCAATCTGGATACGGCATTTCCTAGTTTGATAGTCAATGAATGGGCGGGTGTTTCTGAAATCCCAATAATTATCCTGGCCAGTTTTCTAAGGCGGTTTTCCTTTAAACGATTGTTCTTGATCTGGCTGATCTCTTCAAGAGTACTTCTCAGAAGATTATTCAGACCAATACTTCTCTCATTTTTGCTTAGTGAATAGATCCTGGTTGGCCTTCCTCTTGGGCCAAGATTTATATCATCAATAACCTCAATAATTCTTTCATTCAGCAATATTTTTAAATGATAGCGAACATTGGCTACCGTTACATTTAACAGCTGTGCTAAGTTAATGGCCGTAGTAGTTTGATTTTCTTCCAGATATGCAATTATCTGGTCCCGTATTTTTATCATGAGAAGATTCTTGTAATTAAGTAAAATAATTTTATCTTAAATACTAATATTGACCAAGTAATTGTGTTGTTCTATAATTCTGTCAGCTAAAGGAACTAGGAGATAAACGAATGGCAGAAAAGAATAAGATCACAGTTCCAGATGAATTAAAATCCACAGTTGCTGTCACGGATATCCAGGAAGTATTTGATGGAAATCTGATTGAAAAAGCATATAACTGGGGAAGAAGAAATTCAGTCTGGCCCATGTTTTTTGGTTTGGCTTGTTGCGCAATCGAGATGATCAGCACGGCTGCTAGCCGATTTGACCTCTCGCGTTTTGGTATGGAGGTCATGCGCCCCAGCCCAAGGCAATCTGACTTGTTGATCATTTCAGGTACTGTAACTAAGAAAATGCTTCCGGCGATCGTACGTTTGTATAACCAGATGCCAGAACCAAAATATGTAATTGCAATGGGTGCATGTGCCTCTGGTGGAGGACCTTTTAAAGAAGGTTACAACGTAATCGCTGGTATTGATAAGTATTTGCCTGTTGATGTATATGTTCCAGGTTGTCCTCCAACTCCACAGGCTTTATTGTTTGGATTGATGAAACTGCAGGAGAAAATTGATAACCAGAAGATCAGTGAAACAAGCTGGTACGACAAAGAAAATGCCGGGGATCCAATTCCAATTCCTGTTTTAGGACCAGACATTATGGATCCAAAAGATTTCGATAAGATCAGAAAGCAGGCAAAGGGATAACAATGAATGAAATAGCAGTAGTTAAAAGTGAATTAGAAATTCGTTTTCCTGATGCCGTTCGCAAAGATGACCGCGAAGGATTTCAAGGTTATATTGTGGAAAAAGAAAGCCTTGTTGAAGTAGCGACTGCACTTAGGGATGATTTTGGATATGACTATCTCACATCTGTTACAGGTGTAGATTATATTGAAGAAGATATATTGGAAGCTGTTTACCATTTCTACCGTTCAACTGGCGGAAAGGAATTGGTACTCCATGTTCAAACTCCAAGAAATAATCCTGTAATTCCATCTCTTTACAAAATATTCCACGGTGTTGATTTCCAGGAAAGAGAAGCATGGGACCTTATCGGAATTAAATTCGAAGGTCATCCTGATCTTCGCAGGATCTTACTCTGGGAAGGTTTTAATGGTCATCCTCTTCAAAAAGACTGGAAAGAAGCTTTCTATGTTGAAGAGAAGAAACCTTTTGATAATCGCTGGCCAGAAGGCAAAATCCAGCAAATAGAAGAATTAAATAAATTTGGCAAGAATGTCAGATATCCGGAAAACTTCCATGATCCTGAATCATGGAAACCAGAACATGAAGATCTGCTTTATGCTGGTTTATTGGATCTGGCTGAAAAGACAGGTTCAGGGCTTGAAACGGACCATGTTGTGATCAATATGGGTCCGCAGCATCCGTCAACACATGGTGTTTTTCGAATGGCTGTTGTTGTAGATGGTGAGACAATCACTGCTCTAAAACCAGTTATGGGTTATCTGCATCGTAATCATGAGAAGATCGGTGAGCGAAATACTTATATCCAGAACATTCCTTATACAGACCGATTAGATTACATTTCATCATTAAGCAATAATTTTGGTTATGCCATGGCAGTCGAAAAATTGCTGGGATACACAAATGAAATTCCAGAAAGAGCAGAGTATTTGCGCGTGATCATGGCAGAGTTGACCAGGATCAGCAATCATCTCTGGGCTATTGGGTTCCTACTCAACGACCTAGGTGCTTATTTTACTCCTTCACTTTATGCAATTCAGGAAAGAGAATTGATCCTGGATATTTTTGAAGAAGTTACCGGAGCAAGAATGATGAATAATTATCATCGCTTTGGTGGAGTTGCCAAAGATATTCTGCCAGATGCAATGAAAAAAATCGAAAATCTTGTATTGGACAGGCTGCCAAGGAAAGTTGATGAATTGGATAAATATTTAACCAAGAGCGAATTACTCCAATCTCGAACTGAAGGTGTCGGCGTTCTAACACCAGAAGATGCGATCAATATGTGTGCAGTTGGCCCGGTACTGAGAGCATCAGGTGTTCCATACGATGTTCGCAGAGCTGATCCTTACAGTATATACGACCGCTTCGATTTTGATGTGGCAGTCAGATATCATGGAGATACCTACGACCGTTATCTGATCAGGATGGATGAGATCCATCAGAGTCTGCGAATTCTTCAACAGGCATTGAAAGATATTCCAGAAGGCCCAATCCTCCTCAGGAATCCTTACAATATCAAGGCACCGAAGGGTGAAGCTTATGGCCGTGTTGAAGGGCCAAAAGGAGAATTAGGATTTTATATCGTTTCTGATGGAACATCCAATCCATACAGGTATCATGTGCGATCTCCTTCATTCATCAACCTGACAGGATTAGAAAAGATGTGTGTCGGTCAGAAAGTGGCAGACGTGGTTGTGATCCTGGGATCGATCGATATTATTTTGGGCGAGGTTGACCGCTAGGTCAGCTCGTTTAGACGGAGAATATTTATGTACGGAAAAGGCATATTAGAAGGATTGTTGGTAACACTAAAACATTTCTTTGGCACATTTATTGATGATATCCGAAAAGGCAGAAAACGCTATATGACTGATGAAGGTGTGGAATACCGCCGCAGCAAAGATGTCAAAGGTATTTTTACTGTTCAATATCCGGAAGAAAGACTGCCCACCCCTGAAAACTTCAGATTTGTCCCATTCCTTGTATATGATGAGAAAGAAGATGGAACAAATGAGATCAGGTGCACATCATGTGGAATTTGTGCTAAGGTTTGTCCTCCCCAGTGTATTTGGATAGAGCAGACAACAAATCCTAAAACAGGACGTCCGGTTCCGGAGCCTGTCAAGTTCTTTATTGATATTGACATCTGCATGAATTGTGGCTTTTGTGCTGATTTCTGTCCATTTGATTCAATTAAAATGGATCACTATTATGAAATGGCATCCTTTGACAGAACAAAGACCAATATTTTGGACCTGACGAAACTTTCAAAACCAGCAAGTTATCATGCTGAGATTCATCCAATACACTTTGCTAGAGAAGAAGAAATTCGACGAGTGAAAGAGCAGAAGAGAGAAGAAAGAAGATTAGCAAAGGAGCAAAGACTTAATAAATTTAAGTCCGAATAAAAAATTTTACTAATTTATGAACGCCAGATGGACTGCTTGTTTATTCCATTCTGGCATGTTACTCTAAACCATATGTATAATAACGACGCAGATTTTATATTCCCTTCGAGGGTGATTCAAGACCTGAAAGATCAAAAGGGTGATCTATGGCGGGAGCTTGTTGAGAGCGTTTTAGATCAGGATCAGGAATCTTTTGAGCATCTGGCTTTTGTTTATTTAATGGCTAAATTAAATAATTGCCAAACATGCAACGCAGATTCATTTAGAGCTTTAAAAGGCTGTAAAGAATGTTCCCTGCAAACATTGAGGAGAACAGACTACTCCGATAAGAAGTTATTGAAAGAATTTGAAAATTCTTTAAAACAAATCCAGGATTTCATTGGAAATCAAATAGAAAGTGAAAAGATAAAATGAGTGAATTAAATATTAACCTTATCAAGGATGCATTAGCTGAGGTAAAAGAACCAAAATTAGATGTCAATTTACTGTCTTCAAATTTAATTAGAAATATTGAATTGCATAACAATAAAGTATCTTGCGAATTGATCTTGATCGCACCTGAACATCCAGATAAAGATTCAATGATTAAAGAGATAAATGAAACGATCAGAAAAATTTCTGGTGTGGATGAGGTTGAAATTTCGACAAAAATAGAAATTCCTTTTGATGCAAAATTGAAGAACGAATCTGATAATGAG
The DNA here is from genome assembly GCA_030610225.1 of Chloroflexota bacterium. Classification (GTDB taxonomy): domain Bacteria; phylum Chloroflexota; class Anaerolineae; order Anaerolineales; family UBA11579; genus JABJGH01. The sequence continues at coordinate 2,330 of JAUWSD010000012.1, read as the reverse complement.
ATCAGGAACGTGATCGCAATTGCATCAGGAAAGGGTGGAGTTGGAAAAAGCACTGTCGCAGTTAATATGGCAGTCGCTTTAGCTCAGACTGGCGTTAAAGTTGGTTTATTGGATGCAGATATTTATGGGCCGAATATTCCCACGATGATGGGAGTAGAGAGATTACCAAATCCGACAGAAGAGAATAAGATCAATCCGGCAGAAATCCACGATATAAAGATCATGTCGATCGGGTTCATGGTTCAAAAAGAAACACCGCTGATCTGGCGTGGGCCAATGTTGAATTCTGCAATTAAACAATTCATATCTGATGTTACATGGGGAGAATTGGATTATCTGATAGTGGATCTTCCTCCAGGAACTGGAGATGCTCAGCTCAGCCTAATTCAAAACTTATCAATAACTGGTGGCGTAATCGTTACTATGCCGCAGAATGTTTCACTTGAAGATGCTCGAAGGGGATTGCATATGTTTAAGAGTATGGAACTCCCGATCCTGGGTGTGGTTGAGAATATGAGTTACCTGGAATTACCTGATGGAAATAAGATGGATATATTTGGAACCGGCGGCGGTAAGAGCCTGGCAGATGAAACTGGTTCAGCATATCTGGGTGGGATTCCTTTGGATCCAGCTGTAAGAGAAAGCGGAGATTTTGGGAAACCGATCATCATCGAAAAACCGGATTCTGATGCAGCAAAGAAATTAGTGGAAATAGCTAAAGCAGTTTCACTATCTTCATCGATCATTGCATACAAAAATCAAGCCAGTGGTTTGAAGATCAACCTCTAACAAGAGAGAATTGAATGAAAGAAAAGATCGTTGGTGTGAGATTTAAGGATATCGGAAAGGTTTATCATTTTAATGCAATTGACCTGCAGGACGTTCGTTCAGGTGACTATGTAATAGTCCGAACATCAAGAGGAATGCAGCTCGGAGAAGTGGTCAATTTTGTTAAAAACCCAGATTCACCAACCCGTGGAGCGTGGAAAAAGTTGATCAGGAAAGCAACTGCAGCTGACCTTTTAATCCGCCAGCAGCGAATTCAGGAAGAAGAAGAGATAACTAAAGCTTGCATCAAAATCGCTAGAGAAAAGAAGCTTGCGGATGTTAAGATTGTCACTACTGAAATAAATTTTGAAGGTGATGCATTAGCAATTCTTTATAATATTGATTCAGATGAAGATGTAAATCTTAGTGGGGTAAAGAAAGAATTATCCAAAAGATATGGAAGCTATAAAATAGAATTCAGAAGGCTTGGGCCACGTGATGTAGCCAAGATAATCGGAGGAATGGGGGCATGCGGAATTGAGAAAAGGTGCTGCTCAATGTTCCTCTCGGAGTTCAGTCCTATTTCAATCAAGATGGCAAAGGCACAAAACGTATCATTGGATCCGACTGAGATTACTGGGATGTGCGGTCGTTTAAGATGCTGTTTGATCTATGAGTATGAGCTTTATGTTGAAGCACGAAAACGCTTACCAAAGAAGAAGAAGAGAGTAGTCACTCCCCTTGGGGAGGGCATTGTATTGGATGTAAGAGCATTAGCAAACGAGGTGGTAGTTCGCCTTTCAAGCGAGGATAGAAAAATCGAAACTTTTGATGTTGAAGATATTGAGCCTTGGCAAGAGCTAACTGCATTGAAGAAAAAATCTCAAAAGCCACATAACCAGGCGAAAAAAAATGATTGATTTCTTATCAGAATCTGAAAAATTATTTGAATATACTCAGGAATTACGGCGAGATTTTCATAGGCACCCGGAATTGGGTTTCCAGGAAGTTCGGACAGCTGGCGTTGTCGTCGATGAGCTTAAGAAAATGGGGTTAAATCCCATCCCTGAAATTGGAAAAACAGGAGTAGTTTGCTTAATTGAAGGCGCACAGCCTGGCCCAGTTGTATTATGTAGAGTTGATATGGATGCTCTTCCAATGACAGAGGATACCGGCGTTGAATATGCATCCCAAAATGAGGGTGTGATGCACGCATGTGGGCATGATGCACACGTATCCATGGGGCTGACAGTAGCAAAATTGCTGGTGAAGCATCAGGATAAGATTAATGGAACGGTAAAAATGGTTTTCCAGCCTGCTGAAGAAGGATTGGGCGGCGCTGAGAGAATGGTCGAAGACGGTGTTCTTGAGAACCCAAAACCCGATTATTCACTTGCGATCCATGTATGGAATCTGATGGAAGTTGGCACATTCGGAATAACTAATGGCCCTGCAATGGCCGCATCAAATACACTTAAAATAACAATATCAGGAAAAGGTGCGCATGGAGCGCAGCCGAATATGAGTAGGGATCCGGTTCTGGCGTCAGCTCATATCATCAC
>JAUWSD010000061.1 GCA_030610225.1 Chloroflexota bacterium | reverse complement strand
TATCATTGAGTTTGAAAGATGAAGATGGAAATCCTAATACAGCAGATAAAGCAGTTGCTGCAACAATGGCAGTTCTTGAGAATTCAAGCTTGCCATTGATTGTTTTTGGAACTGGTCAAACAGAAATTGATAATGAAATGCTGGTACCTGTTTCAGATGCAGCAAAAGGTGAGCGTTTAGTGCTTGGTCTTTGTGAAGACAAAAATTACAGGACAATAGTTGCTTCTGCAATGGCAAATGACCATTTGGTTACCGGGCGAGCACCAATGGATGTAAATCTCTCAAAGCAATTAAATATATTAATGACTGACATGGGAATGACAATGGATCGTATTTTGCTCGATCCAACAACTGGCGCGCTTGGTTATGGAATTGAATATGGTTATTCAGTGATGGAGCGCTTGAGACTTGCTGCTTTGCAGGGAGATAAGATGACTCAATCGCCAATGATAGTCACAACTGGATACGAAACATGGAAAACAAAGGAATCCAAGGTCGGCACAGATGTGCCAGCAGAATGGGGTGAATGGAAGAGCCGTGGAATCAATTGGGAAACAATGACTGCTATTGCTCAGTTAGAGTCCGGTGCAGACATCGTTATTCTTAGACATCCAGAGAGTGTCAAACGAGTAAGAGCTGCCATTCAACAACTATACGCAGTGACAGAAACAGCATAGGCAGAGGAGATAAATAATGGCATTATCAGGAATTCAAATTTATAAACTTTTACCACAAACCAACTGTAAGGATTGTGGTTATCCAACATGTTTAGCATTTGCAATGAAGCTTGCTGCAAAACAAGCGGAACTTGCTTTGTGCCCCCATGTATCAGACGAGTCAAAAACAGAACTTGCTGCTTCCTCTGAACCGCCAGTGAGGTTGATCGAACTAAAAGTTGGAGAAACTGTTCTCAAAGCTGGAAATGAAACAGTGCTTTTCAGACATGAGAAAACGTTCTACAACATGCCTGGTTTATTCATTCGTGTAGCTGATGATATGGATGATGCTGCTGTTGATAATAAATTAGCTTTTATCAAAGATTATCTCGTTAATTATGTCGGGATTGATCTTGGAGTAGATGGTGTAGCAGTAGAAGAGACAAGTGGAGATGCAGGAAAATTTGCTGCTCTTGTTAAGAAAGCTGCTACTATCAACAAGCCATTGATATTGATCAGTGATAAAGCGGACTGTGTAAAAGCAGCTTTGGTTGAAGTAGGAGATTCAAGAGTTCTTATCAGTGGTGCAAATGCAGAAAACGTCGATGAATTCACTTTAATTGCTAAGGAAAGTGGATCAGCCTTGGTAGTTTCAGGTGAAGGGGTTGAAGAAGTAGCAACTCTTACTGAAAAGATCAAAGAAGCTGGATTAAACGATCTTGTTTTAGATACAGGTGGAAAAACATTTGGCGATAAGTTAGCGCAATATACGATCGCACGTAAATTGGCTTTGAAGAAGAATTATAAACCTCTAGGATATCCAATCCTTGAATTGGCATATAAAAATGAGATGGAGCTTGAATTAGCTTCTCAGAGTATTGCCAAGTACGCTGGCTTTATCGTTGTTGATACCTATAAAGCAGAAGATATTTATCCACTTTTGGTTCTTCGCCAGAATATTTACACTGATCCTCAAAAACCGATCCAGGTTACACCTGATCTGTATGCGATCAATGATCCAACTCCAGATTCACCTCTGATGGTGACAACAAACTTCAGTATCACATATTTTAGTGTTGCTAATGAAATTGAGGGATCTGGTATCCCAGCATGGCTATTAGTTTCAGACGCTGAAGGTATGAGCGTGCTAACCGCATGGGCTGCAGGAATCTTTGATGCAGAGCAGGTAGCAAAAGATATAAAAAAGAACGGAATTGAAGAGAAGATCAACCACAAGACGATCATTATTCCAGGTCATGTTGCAGTTATCTCAGGTGAACTTGAGGAAGAGCTGCCCGGATGGGAAATTCGTGTAGGGCCAAGAGAAGCAGTTGATCTGCCAGCTTATATAAAGCAGGCTCTATAAAAATTATGGCAAATGTAAAAGTCCAAATTGATGGGAGTGATGATATCATCGAAGTCCCATCAGGAACACTGCTCAACGAAGCATTAACCTCCGCGGGGATCGATATCAATCAACCCTGCGGAGGACAAGGACGATGTGGTCGTTGTCTTGTTAAAGTAGAAGAGGGGAAAATACGAAGAAGAAGTTCTCTTAAATTAACCGCTGAGGATATTGAACAAGGTTTTGCCTTGTCTTGCCAAACAGTGGTTGAGGGTGATGTAAAAGTATCAATTCCAGATCAAAATGAAATAAAGAGAACTATTGCGTCAGATCTGAAGGCTGTTCAAGTTTCACTGCCAGATGGGTATGATCCGAAAATTTCCCAATCAGTAAAAGTTATTGATCTGATCATTCCAGCACCAACAATGGATGACCAGATAGATGACTGGAATCGTTTGAAGCAAGCATTGAAACAACAAGCAGGATATTCTAATGTTAGTGCGAACCTTGATTTTATCCGGCGATTAGGTGTTGTTCTGCGCCAAAGTAATTGGAATGTTTCTATAGTCGCTGATTTTGATGAAGCTGAAGATAATTTGGAATTGATCTTAAGTAAGAAGAGTGGGTCTATTTCAAAAATTTACGGTATTTCAGTAGATATTGGAACCACGACTGTATCAGTCTGGTTAGTTGATCTGTTGACCGGGAAAGTAGTATCACAGGCCGTTGAATATAATCAGCAAATTAAAAGGGGCGAAGATGTAATTTCCAGAATCATTTATTCGAGTAAGACAGAAGAAAATTCAAAAGAGATGTCCTCTTTAGTGATTGGGACAATCAATAAATTAATAGACCGAATTTGCAATCAGGTGAATGTTGACAGATCGGAGATAGTAAAAGGAATCATTGCTGGAAATACAACGATGATGCACCTGCTGCTTGAAATTCCAACTTCCAGTATCAGGATGTCACCATTCATTCCAGTTATCAATCAACCACCTAAGATGAAGGCAGGTGAGCTGAATTTAGATATAAATCCACTAGCAGTAATTGACTGCCTGCCTGGGGTTGCCAGTTATGTAGGAGCAGATATAACTGCTGGAGTATATTCATCAGGGATATACAAATCAGAAAAAACAACCCTATTCATTGATGTGGGAACAAATGGTGAGATAGCATTAGGTTCAAAAGATTGGCTGATCACCTGTGCATGCTCTGCGGGACCTGCTTTTGAGGGCGCAGGAGTACAACATGGTATGCGGGCAACTGAAGGAGCAATAGAAGAAGTTTGGATAAACCCAGAGAATTTTGAAACAGATTCCAGAGTAATTGGCGATACTAAGCCAGTAGGTATTTGCGGAAGCGGGTTAATCTCAATAATTGCTGAAATGTTCACCACCGGATTACTTGATAAAAGCGGCAATATAAAACTTGAAGTAAAAAGCGAACGCATACGTAAAGGTGATCATGGAGCTGAATATGTGATTTCCTGGGGAAAAGAAACAAAATCTGGCAAAGATATTTTCATTACAATGGTTGATATTGAGAATTTGATCAGGGCTAAGGCTGCTATTTATGCAGGTTTTAGTGTGCTTGCAGATAATGTTGGCTTCCCACTTGAAATGGTTGAGGAGATCCATATCGGTGGCTCATTTGGAAAATATATTGATGTTGAAAAGGCGATCCAAATTGGGTTAATGCCGGATATGGATTGGGATAGTTTTAAATTTCTTGGGAATACGTCAGTTAAGGGTGCGTACTTTGCTTTGATCAGCAAAGATATTCGAAATGAGATAGATACTATTGCCTCAAAGATGACATATATTGAACTGTCAGCAGATAATAGCTTCTTTGAAGCATTTACATCAGCTCTATTCTTACCCCATACTGACCTGGCAAAATTCCCTAATGTAAAGCAAATTAATATTAAACAAGATAGATAGTAGAGGAGATATCATGTTAATCATTGGCGAAAATATTCATATAATTTCACCCAAAGTAAAAAGAGCGCTGAAAGAAAAAGATGGAAAATTCTTCCAGGAATTGGCAGCAAAACAAGCAGAAGCAGGGGCATGGGCGATTGACTTGAACCTTGGACCCAGAAAAAAGGACTGGGAAGAAGTTTTTCCATGGATAGTGAAAGAAGTGGAAAAAGTTACCGATCTTCCGCTTTGTTTAGATAGCACAAATCTAAATGGAATTGAAGCAGGGCTGAAGGTAATCACAAAGGCACAACCAATCATCAATTCCACTTCTGCAGAGCCTGAGAGACTTGAAAAGGTGCCGCTTGTAGCAAAAAAATATAATGCTAAATTGATAGCTCTGACAATGGGAAGAAGTGGAATCCCAGTCGGTGCAGATGAAAGAGTAGAAATTGCACTGGAATCTCTGATCCCGCGTATGCTTGAGATTGATTTTCCAGTTGAAGATTTAATTGTTGATCCATTGGTTCTCACTGTTTCAGGGTGCCAGGAATATTGTCCTGAACTTATAGAAGCTGTAAGAACGATCCAATATGCATGGGATCCAGCTCCAGGTATTTCCATCGGTTTATCAAATGTTTCAAATGCGGTTCCAGAGAAGAATAGACCATTGATTAATCAGGTATATTGTGCGATGATTATGGGTGCTGGATTATCGATGATGATCGCTGATCCGCTTGATAAAGGACTTCAGGAGACAATAAGCACGATAGAAAATAGAGACGAAAGCACGAGTGTAGGAAAACTTTATTTAAAGATCCATGACAGGATAGCCTCGATGGAGGAACCACAGGCAGAAGATGTGGATTTCGGCGACCCGGATCAAGTAAATATCTGGAAGACTGTGCAAATATTACTCAACAAGGTGATCTACGCCGACTCATATTTGCAGCAGTAATTCACATTCGGAGTTAAATATGGTCTCAAAAGATAAAGAGATCAATGTTGAAGAACTTTTAGCAAAAGCAACCAAACCATCTGCGGATGCGATGGTGCTTCATCCTTTTTATAAAGGAAAAATCGAAACAACTCTCAAATGCTGTGTAAGAGATATTAATGATTTTGCAATTTGGTATACCCCTGGTGTAGCAGCACCTTGCAGGGCCATTGAAAAAGATCCCGAACTGGTTTATGAATACACAAACAAGTGGAATACTGTTGCAGTAATTAGTGATGGTACACGGGTGCTTGGATTGGGCGATATTGGTCCAAAAGCAGGGCTTCCGGTTATGGAAGGCAAATCACTATTGTTCAAATATCTGGGCGGCGTTGACGGTTATCCGATCATGCTAGATACTAAAGACCCAGACAAGATCATCGAAACAGTTTTACTGCTTCAACCTGGTCTTGGCGGAGTTAATCTTGAAGATTTTGCTCAGCCAAAATGTTTCAGGATATTGGATACTCTTCGGGAAAAAGCAGAAATTCCAATATGGCATGACGATCAACAGGGGACTGCAACAGTAACTTTAGCAGGCCTGATCAATGCTCTTAAGCTAGTAGGTAAAAAGAAAGAAGATGTAAAGATCGCATTCATCGGAGCTGGTGCTGCGAATGTTGCATGCTCACGATTGATCTTCGCATGGGGCGTGAATCCAGCTAACTGTATTATGGTTGATAGCAAGGGAATTCTTGGAATGCACAGAAAAGATATTGAAGCCAGGAAAACAGAATATGTTCAGAAATGGAAGCTATGCCAGATAACAAATGCAGAAGGCCTCCAAGGAGGTATTGCAGAAGCTATGAAAGGTGCTGATGTAGTTAACGCATTATCAAAACCGGGTCCAGGCACAATAAAGCCTGAATGGGTATCTGAAATGGCTGAAGATGCAATTGTATTTGTTGCAGCAAACCCTGTACCTGAAATCTGGCCTTGGGAAGCAAAAGAAGCTGGAGCGAGAATCGTTGCTACAGGTCGATCTGATTTTCCGAATCAAGTAAATAATTCATTAGGATTCCCAGGTATATTTAGAGGTACATTAGACGTCCGAGCTACAACGATAACTGATGAAATGTGCTTTGCAGCAGCAGATGCATTAGCAGGTTATCTTGGAGATGATCTTAGCGAGGAAAAGATCCTGCCAACTATGGATCAATGGGAGATTTTCCCGTTAGAAGCCGCAGCTGTTGGGCGTAAAGCCATTGAGCAGGGCGTTGCTAAACTTGATTTAAGTTACGAAGAACTCTATAACAAAGCCCGAGAGATGATCATGAGATCAAGAAACATGACATCAAAGCTTATGGAGGAAGGTTTTATTCAAAAAGCACCACTATAGGAGATTGATATGTACGACCTGATCGTAATTGGCGGTGGACCTGCTGGACTTACAGCAACTATTTATGGTATTAGAAAAAGAGTAAATGTCTTAATGATCTCCAAAGATCTCGGTGGAAAAACAAATTATAAGCTGAGATTACCATGGATCGATGAATATCGAATTATTCGAGGATTGGAAACTGTTAAGAAATTCCAAAATGAGTTGGAGTATATTGACTTCGCCAGAGAAGACGCCTTAGTAGATGAGATCAAGAAAATTGATGATGGATTTGAGATCATTACAAGAAAAGGGAAAGAGTTTCAGGCAAAAGCTGTAATAATCGCTTCTGGCACAAGACAGCAATTCCTTAACATTCCCGGCGAAAAGAAATTCATGACCAAAGGTATATGTTATTCTGCTTTAAGTTATGCGGGTTTGTTTATTGATAAGAAAACATTGGTTATAGGAAATGGCGTTCTGGCATTGAAAGCAGCCGCAGAACTTGCAATGTGTGCAAGTGAAGTCAATGTTGTTGGCCCAAGCAAAGAAATGATGGAATCAAGCTATGGCAGAAAATTGGCAGGTGAGGAAAATGTGAAAATATTCAATGACCATGAAGTCATTGAGATACTAGGTGAAGAGTACGCAAATAAAGCAAAGATCAAATCACCAGATGGCGAAGAATTCATTTTGGAATATGATGGAGCATTTGTCGAAAAAGCATTAAGACCAAATACGAAATTTGCTAAAGATCTACTTGATTTAGATGAACAGGGCAGGATTATTGTCACCAACCAGAATTTAACAAATGAGCCTGGTATTTTTGCTGCAGGTGATGTTACAAATATATATGCAGAGCAAGTATTAGTCGCTATTGGAGAAGGCGCAAAAGCCGCTCTTTCTGCTTGTGATTATATATTTCAGATTGAGAATTAACAATAAGCGTAAAAAGAAGAAAATGGCAAAAGCCATTTTCTTTTTTTAACAAGAAAGAATATACACTTAAAAACTACAAGATAGAAAGAAACGAAAAGAGTAATTATGAAGATTGCTGTTAGTGGAAAAGGTGGCGTTGGAAAAACTACAATCACCGC
>JAUWSD010000068.1 GCA_030610225.1 Chloroflexota bacterium | reverse complement strand
GTGCGATTGCCAGGGCGAGGGATAGCCGGCGTTGTTGACCAGTGGATAATTGATGGAATTGTGTGTCCAGCTTTTCGCCCAGCCCCAACCGTTTTAGCAGAGCAATATCTGGCTTAACTTCGTGATAGGCACAAAAGAGATGCATGGCTTCTTTAGGGGTGATATTGTCAGGCAGGCCAGCAGATTGAAGCTGAACTCCGATGATGTTTCTAAGATTGCGGGTATCTTTAGATGGATCTACCCCGGCAACGGTCAAGCTCCCACTGCTTGGGGGGTGTAAACCTTCCAAAGATTCAAGTGTGCTGGTCTTTCCAGCTCCATTTGGACCAAGTAAACCAAAAATTTCGCCCTTCTCAACAGCGAAACTGATGTTTTCAACTGCGGTGAAAGCACCATATTTCTTGGTTAAGCCCCGTACTTCTATTATCGGTTGCGACATATATATTGCTCCTCAATATTAAGAGTTGACAATATATATACGTGTATTAAAGAATTGAGTTGCTTAATTTATTAGGAGGTGCTGCCAGTTTGCTTATGGCGGCGTTTAATGTTTGTCACTTCAAGTTCATCCATGTCTGGGATATGTTCTTCTTTGGAAATGTTCAATGCTTTTCGCTGCGCTTTACGCCAGATAGCTAAGCGGTCGGTGACGCTTTTTTCGTATCCCTGGTCTGATGGCAGATAGAAATAAGTGCCGAGAACTTCGCTGGGAAGATACTGCTGGGGGAGGAAATGATCCGGTCCGTCGTGTGGATACTTGTATCCTTTTCCATGCCCAAGTGCATAGGCATCGCGGTTCCCGTCTTTGAGATGATTTGGCACCTGAACCTTGCCTTTATCTTCGATCAGTTTATAAGCTTTGAAGTACGCTCCGGTGCTGTTGGACTTTGGTGCAGTGGAAAGATATATGGTGGCTTCAACTATCGGATAAATGCCCTCAGGGAGACCGATGTAGTCATAAGCCTGAGCGGCTGCATTCACTACCACCAAAGCGTTGGGGTCTGCCAGACCGATATCCTCACCTGCTGAGATGATCAGGCGGCGGAGGATAAAGCGTGGGTCTTCTCCGGCATAGAGCATCTTTGCCAGCCAGTAAAGGGATGCGTCCGGGTCTGAACCCCGGATAGACTTTATGAATGCTGAAATGGTGTCGTAGTGCGAATCCCCGTCCTTGTCGTATAGAACCGCGCGGCGTTGAATAGATTCCTGGGCGATCTCAAGGTTGATAGTGATCAGACCGGTATCATCAGCGGGAGTAGATTCAACTGCAAGTTCCAGGGCATTGAGCGCATTACGGGCATCTCCACCGGAAATATTGATCAGATGGTTGAATGCATCATCCTCGATCAGTGTTTTATATTTACCCAACCCGCGCTGCTCATCTTTCAGGGCCCGTTCCATGACCTCGTGGACATGTTCCGGCTGCAGAAGATTTAATTGGAAGATGCGCGAACGTGAAACAAGGGCGCTGATGACTTCGAAATAGGGGTTTTCGGTTGTGGCCCCGATCAGGATCACTGTCCCGTTTTCAACATTCGGCAGGAGTGCGTCCTGTTGAGCTTTATTCCAACGGTGCACTTCATCCACGAAGAGAATGGTGCGTTTATTGTAGAGGCGGCGGCGTTCCAGCGCTGCACTGACTACTTCCCGCAGTTTTGCTTTGCCGTCCATGACAGCAGATAAGGTCACAAAGTGTGATTGGGTCTGGTTGGCGATCACCATCGCAAGAGTGGTTTTACCCGTGCCTGGAGGCCCCCAGAGGAGGATCGATGAGAATAATCTATCTGCTTCGATTGCCCGGCGCAGTAGCTTTCCGGTCCCCAGGATAGATTCCTGCCCCACATACTCGTCCAGGGTGCGGGGTCGCATCCTGGCTGCGAGGGGGGCTTCACTCTTCAGGTCCTGCTGCATTTTATGGTCGAAAAGGTCAGACATATGGTAAATTATATCATCATATAAGAACTAATGTGCTATTTACAATGTAAGATTGAATCCAATGATGAATAGTTTAAGCTAACAATAAAAATAGCAAAGATGATTGAGAAATGGGCCATTCAAGAATGGGTCATTCAAGATTGACAAGATCTAGAAGAGAGATGATCCCTTTGATGCGGTAATGCTTATTCACGACTGGTAAACAGGTAAGCTTGCTGTTGTGAAATGCAAAGAATGCTTCTTCAATATTTCCTTCATTCAGCACATATACTGGCTCTTTCATGATATCTGAAGCGAGGTATTCAGGATATTTCTTTGCGTATGCCAGCGCTTTTTCATAGCCCTCGGGGTTCTGGATGAACTTCTGGGGCATAGTGGGGATGAGTTTCATCTCCATTAATTGGGCAGCATCGATCAAACCCACCAAACGGTCTTCCGAGTTTATTACACAGGCGATCGGCACTTCAGGGTTTTCTTTGAAGGCAGCGAGGACTTCATCCAGAGTGGAATCCACTGGAATAATATTTGCGGACAATTTTGAATTAAATACTATTTGAGATATTTGCTGTTTTCGTTTTGAATCCCAATTGGATACAACCTTTTCACCATATTGGTTTTTTACCTCTTCCTCAAACCAGCTCAGGAGGTTATCTGAATCTTTATCCGGTAATTTTAAATCTTCATCTGCTGCGATCACTCTGCGTTTTTGGAGCCCAAGAACCTGGCCAACTGGAAGGGTGAAGAGGATCCCGCTGCTGGGTCGGTCAAAACCGCCAACAACCCGGTCTGCTTCTGAGATGGCCTGATCGAGAGTGTCCTGATTATTGATCAGGCTGAAGATGAAGCGCTGTTTTTCGGTAGATTGGTCGAAGAGATTCAGCAAAGCAGATAAGCCGCTGCGCTTGATCAGATTCTCAGCTTGAAAACCGCCCACAGACTCCATGATCGTCACGCCCGGAACACCTATCTTTTTCCAGGCTTCGAGAAGATCTGGCAAGCAGGAAATGTCATGCAGGATGATGATTAAAAGGGTTAACATTGAAACACCTCAATTTATGTTTTCTGAATTGAATATACCATAAATCCTGTGGAGTAAATGTGAAATGGAAAGGGGAGGAAATTTTGCATCAAATCCAAGTCAGCAGCCAGGTGTTATATTAATATGCAGAAATATTAGTAGGTAATATGCTAATAGAACTATATAATTAATATAATAACAATATCCTTTGAGCTGTGTTGGATAAGGAGTTTTATATGAAAAGCGATAAGATGCTGGTATGGATAGTGATCGTGATCGCTGTGCTTGCCGCAGCGGCCGTATTGGTTTATTCGTTCAGAGAGGAGGTTGCTTATATCGATGAGAACACTCCCGAAGCAGTTGTGCATGATTTTGTTTTAGCTATACAAAGAGAAGATTACAAGAAAGCTTATGGATTTGTGTTGGCTGATATTAAATATGAAGAATTCTTGGAATATTCAGTAAATAACACTTATCAAGAATATGGAATTATTATTGAGAGGAGCGAGATCCTGGATAAGGGGACAGCAATCGTTGAATATTTAGTAGTGGTTGAATCTCAGAGTTTAGTTGATAGCAGCTACTCTTATCCCGAATCGACTACTTTAACGATCGAGGAAGAGGGCGGAGAATGGAAGATCTCACATATGTACCCATATTTGATGGATTATTATTATGGCTTAGAGTCTCCAGTCAAAGTGCCATAGAGAAAGTGAGAATATCATGAAAACTATTAGAAGATACTATTTTTATATTGTTTCGCTGGTCAGCCTTGAGGCTGTGGTTTGGGCGACGATATATTTGATCAGGTCAATGTTTTCATCGGAGAGGATTGGCGGGAATACAAATCAGCTCGCAACCGCGTTATCATATCTGATCGTCGCGATACCTGTATTTCTGATCCATTGGAATTGGGTGCGCAAAGATGTTGAGAAGAATGAAGAGCAAAGATTGGGTGGAATTCGAGTCTTCTTCCTTTATTTGGCATCTCTTATCTTGTGGATACCCGTCGTTCAAAATTTGATCGCCATCATTCTAAGGATTCTCAGCAGCTTAATGAATACACCTCAACATGGGTTGGTGTTCGGGGCAAGCCAAAGTTGGGGAGATAATATTGCAGGATTGCTGGTAAACCTTGTCTTCGCTATCTTTGTTCAGAAGGTTATTCAGGAAGACCGTGAGAAGGCAGATTACAGTTTAGCTGGAGAATATATCAGGAAGATATGGTGGTATCTGATCGCGCTGTATCCTCTTGTGCTCACCTTCTTTGGGCTGGAAAGGATCATCTATTATGTCGTGATTAGCAACCAGCAAATTGTGAGATCATCAAATGGACTGGTGAATGGCCTGGGTTTGATCATTGTAGGGCTTCCCTTGTGGGTCTGGCTTTGGTCAGAGTTGAATAAACGAATAAAGAATGATGAAGAGCCTGTTCTGGTCCGCCAGATATTCCTGACACTTAAATATCTTGTCTTTTTGATCATTCTTTTCACGACTACAACAACCATCATCTCGCAGATATCAAGGGGATTGCTGATTCCGTCTGAAACCGGTGACTACTATGCCGCGATTGCATATTTTATCCCCGCATTGATATTCTGGGTTTATTTCAATCGAATCATTAAAAAGGAAGCGGATGATTGGAAGCTCCTGCTGAAGCAGATCTATCTGAGGTTTATGACATTGATCAGCCTGGTAGTTTCTTTCATCGGATTAGCTGTAGCTGGATGGCATTTGATAGAGCTATCGTTCGCAGCCCCAGAAAAAAGCGTTGAGTTCCTGAAGTCAGACATAATCGAAGGATTCGCCATGTTCCTTGTATGGGGAATGGTATGGTGGGTCTATTGGCAGCCACGCAAAGAAAAAGATGAGCAGGGATTATCCGCAGGGCAGAAGTTGATTGAACGCATCTACTTATATCTGGTGGTTGGAGCAACGGTGATCGGCGGCATGGTCTCTGCAGCAGGATTCCTGTATGTGATTATCCAGGCTTTGCTTGAGGGAGCTGGGTCAGTCTTTATATCCGATCTGCTAACATCTCTTTATGTGCTGATCCTCTTTGTAGCCGTGCTTGTCTATCACCTGCGTTATCTGCGGCAATTCGCTAAAAAAGAAGAAGAGGTGGTCAAAGAAAAAGCTCTTGTTGAAATATTGAGCTTTGGCCCCCTTGGTTCCTTGATAGCTCAATCTGCTGGACAGGACCAGAAGTTGGATGTGATCGTCCATGATGTGAAAGAGGGTTTACCGGATGAGAAAACAAACATATCGATGATATTCATAGGATCGGAAAAGCTGGCATCCCTCACTAAAGCTGAAGAGAAATACATATCCTCCTTTAAAGGAAGGGTGATCGTTGTTCCGGAACAGAAGGATAATTGGTATTACATGAGCTCGAATGATGCGGTCAGACCCAACCTGGATGTCAATATGCTTAAATTGATCTCCGACGCTGCAGCAGGAGAAGAGCTGAAAATTTCTCCGCGCAGATCGGTATGGGAAGTATTTGGCTATCTTTTCGCGGTAATGGTTGGGGTTGGCTTCCTCTGCATCATTGCACAGATCCTGTTAGAAGCAGCGAATGGTTTTTAATAACCCAAAACAAATTTTTTCTGGAAAAAAAGTTCAGCGTGTTGTATACTGAATAGGAACATAAATATATCTGAAAAAGGCAGGCAAGCATGAAAGTATCCGTACTCCAAGAACAAATTGCACATGGGTTGAATATGGTTTCAAGGGCAGTTTCACCGCGTAGTACGCTGCCAGTCCTGGCGAATGTTTTAATGGCAACAGACGAGGGCAGACTGCGTCTTTCTGCCACTAACCTTGAGCTTGGAATTACTTGCTGGATCGGGGCAAAGATCGAAAATGAAGGCTCAACCACAATTCCATCGCGCACTTTCTCCGACCTGGTCGCCACACTGCCAAAGGGTCCGGTAGAGATCGACCTGACAGAACAAACCCAAACATTGAATGTGAAGAGCGGATCATCGAACACAGACATCAAATGCATTGATGCCCAGGAATTTCCGCCTATGCCGGTTCCGGATATGAACGGCAGCGTAAAGCTTTCCGTGAAACAATTCAAGGAGATCGTCAGACAGGTGGCTTTTGCATCTTCATCTGATGATGCCCGCCCGGTCTTAACCGGGGTGCTGGTTTTAGCTGAAGGAAATAAACTCACAATGGCCGCCGCAGATGGCTTCCGTTTGTCTGTGCGCAGTGTGGAGTTGAAGGACACTGTAGAAAACCCTGTCAAGGCGATCATTCCGGCCAGAGCTCTGCATGAGCTTTCACGCATTGCCGGGGATTCTGACGAGATCGTAACAATGATGATCCCTCCAGGACGCGCACAGGTTGTCTTCAGGCTGGATGATGTTGAATTGGTATCACAGTTGATAGAAGGGAATTTCCCCGAATACCAGCAGATCATCCCAGGCAGTCACACAACCCGCACGATCATCTCCACAGACGCTTTCCTGAAAGCATGCAAGCAGGCAGAGATCTTTGCACGCGAAGGAACCCATATCGCCACCTTGAATGTGATGGTTGGGGATGAGGAAGATGTCAGCACGGTTGTGATCTCTGCTCAATCAGAAGAAACAGGTTCCAGTGAAGTGATGGTGGATGCGACCGTAGACGGACAGAGCATTTTGATCGCTTTCAATGTGCGTTTCCTGCGCGAGGTTTTGGATGTT
>JAUWSD010000180.1 GCA_030610225.1 Chloroflexota bacterium | reverse complement strand
TTGAGCAAAATATTCCGATTCTTTTTGATAGCTCCACATCAAGTCAGCCAGGCGGTCTGCGGGGAAGAGCAGACGATCAATATCCGATTCTGAAAATTGTGCGGAATTTTTCGGCCTCGCCAAAAGCAGTGCACCGATCTGTTTGGATTCCTGGTACATTGGCAGGATTAAAACCGTTTCCTCCAGGGGTGCAAGCAGATGATTTAATTCCAGAAGAACCAAATCGTCAGCCAGGAAATGCTCAATGTCTATTTCTAAAATTCCCAACTGCAATTCGGTTTTGTGTTTTCCCAGGACATAAACCTCTTTACCTTTTATCTCCAGTAATAGCCCATAAGTTGCTTGAACTGATGTACATATTGCTTCCAAAGCAATGTTCAATGCTTCACTGGCTATCGGCTCTCCTGCTCCCCTTGCTATATCTCTCAAGCTGCTTCGCACCTGTTGGATCTCCTGTTTGAATAAATGAGAATCCAATTTTTTGCGTGCAGTATCTGTTAGAGAGTGAGATATGATCGCTAAAGTTACTACAAAGATATAAATAAAAGAGGGCAATTCAAATAAAATATCAATAACCCTTGTTATTGAAGTGTATAAAATTATTAAGACAATCACAGAAATAATACTGTAAAAGAAATCCCGCTGGATCGTTCTTCCATCTCTCATCGCGCTGTAGGAAGCAACACTGTAACCGATTTGGAGCATGGTGAGACTCAGGACAACCGTAATAACTATAATTGGGACCTTTATCCCAAACCCTGATCCAATGATCGCGATTGGCCCTGCTGAGCCAGCTACGATCGTGGCAATTACCAAGGAATTGATCCGATTCTTATAAAAAGTTGTCTTAGCTGATCTGGAAGAACGCACCAGATTATAAATGCTTAACCCGGTGAATAATAATAAAAAGAATATAAATGCAGAATATAAAGTCCCCGGTATGATCGAGCTGAGATATAAAGGATCTCCTCCTTCTGTAGATACCAATAGGGAAGAGTTGGTTTGGGTAATAATGGCAGCAATTGCCACCAAATACCCGGCAACGATCCGGATTGTTCGCCAAGGGTTGATTTTACCAGGGCGGAATAAAACGGTTGCATGGTGCCACAGCATGATTGCTGGGATCGCAGACCATCCTTGTAACCAGGCTGTGGGGTTATCATTCAGTAAATTTGGATCCCAAAATGGCAGGAAGATCCGAAGCCACTCTGGAGAGTTTACTGGGATTGGGGGCGGAGCCAATGCCAATAGAATATTTAAAAAAACACCTGCCATTGACCACAAAGATAAACTTGTTAACCAGGACAAAATATTCTTCGGGCTATTTGTAAGCACATACAAACCCAGCCATAAAGCCATCCCCATGCCTGCAAAATTCAGAAACCGGGTTATCTCAAGCAGCATGTAAAACCTTCTTTCCGATCCCCTTCTAAAAAACAGATGTCTTCATTTTTATGCGATATCAGATCTGAAATTAAACCAATCCAAACGACACATGAAGACTAATGAAAGCATAGATTTATTACATCCCCTTCCCATGATTCTATTATACAAAAAAAGGTGATAAGTCCTAAAGCTGTTTTCCAATGAAATTTTGATTTTCAAACACAAAACCCCAAAAACTTGACATCTCCTTGATTAAAGAACTATTGTTCTATACAATACAATTAACATGTGCCGAGTCTGCAAAGCCCAACCCGGAGATACGCTGCTCTACCTTGCCGGAAAACGGGATGGAGGGCGCTGGCAAATGCGCCCCACCGGCGCGGAGAGTGCCACCGCTACCGCCACCGGAGAGCTGCTAACCCTCGCCGCCCACCTCGGGCTACGGGGCGGAGTGACCGTGTTGGACGCCGGCAACCGCTTCAACGCTTTCAGGGTTGTGTATGGGGTGCGGCGCTTCACCAATGATATGAGCATCCTAAACAGTATCAAGACCGCCCGTGCCTTCACCAGCTATCAGCTCCTCACGCTCTGCCGCATAACAGAAACCAGCGAGCGCCCTTACCTGGTGCTGGACCTGCTGGACACTTTCGCAGATGAAGGAGTGAAGCTGCCCGAACGCATGCGCCTGTTGCAGGCCTGCCTGCGGCATCTCAAACACCTCAGGCGCACTGCTCCACTGGTGATCAGTATCCATCCGCCCAAACACCCCTTCGAGGGCTACCAGCAGATGCTGGCACAGATCAAAAGAATAGGTTTCGCCGGGAACGGTCATTCCCCCCTGCTGGAGGCAGGATTTATGGGTAAAACACTCCCCACCATCAGTGATGTCATCCGTGAATCAGAAGCAGTGCTCTCGCGCTTCTGGCGTGTGCTCCAGCCCGAAGAAAAGAAACTCCTGAAGACCATGTTCGCGCAGGCCAAGCGCCATGTGGCTGCCATCAGTGAAGCCAACCACCTCCTGCCCTTCGAAGCCGTCCAGCAGGCCATGTTATTGGAGCAGGCCAAGGAGATTCAGCAGCTCAAAACTGAGGTTGACCGCTTGAAAAAGAGGTTCGATGGCTGAGTACCGCGGCTGGTATCTGGACATCAACGCCCACCCCAAGAATGGGATCGTCTTCTGGATGATCTGTGAGGACGGCGAGCGCAGGCAGTTCCGCCAGCGCTTCCCGGTCTCCTTCTATGCCGCTGGTGAATATCACCGCCTGCGCCAGTTCTGGCGCTACCTGCGAAGGCGCTTCCCGCAGCTCGTCTACCTCTCTCTGGAACACAAACACGACCTCTTCGCTGGGGAAATGGAGGTCGTACGTGTAGAAATCGAGCAACCCTCCCGCCTGAGCTACATCTTCTTCCAGACCCTGCGCCAATTCCCTGACCTTGATTTTTATAACGCCGATATCCCGCTCGCCTTACATTTCGCCGCACCGCATAAACTCTACCCGCTGGCTTACTGCCGGGCAGTCACGCACATAGATGACTCCGGCGAAGAATATATTCTCACTGTTGAAGTGTTGGAAGAGTTCAAAGACATCACTGTTGAGCCGCCTCCCATCCGCATCCTGACACTGGAGCCGGATGTAGACCCCAGCTACGCTCCCCCGTTCTACATCAAGACCCGCTTCGGATCTCACAGCCAGCGCATCACCGTTGAAAAGACCCCGCTCTTCCTGCAGCGCGTCAAGAGCGCCATCGAACGCCACAACCCGGACCTGATCCTGA
>JAUWSD010000102.1 GCA_030610225.1 Chloroflexota bacterium | reverse complement strand
GAAGCATATGACCGAAAATATTCTGACAAAGAACTTGTCCGAAGGATGGTTAAATATTTCTATCCGCATAAAAAGAGTTTACTGATCATAACCATCTTCCTGCTTCTCACGGCTGTCTCGGCTGCATCAATTCCTATTATTGTTAGTAATACCGTGAAGGACCTGGAAAGCAGTATTTCATTGGAACAGGCGCTCATACTTGGTGGCCTTGTGACCGCTTCCGGCTTCCTTGTCTGGTTTTCAAACTGGATCAGGCGGAGGTTGACAGGGCGGGTTCTGGCAGATGTGGTTTTCAACATCAGGGCAAACGCTTTCGAAGCTGCTGCAAACCACGACCTCTCATTCTATGATGAGTTCTCAAGCGGCAGGATCGTCTCCCGCATTACTTCAGATACCCGCGAATTCGGGAATGTGGTTGCTCTCGTGGCAGATTTGATCCAGCAGTTTATCCAGGTTGGGATCATGGCAGTTGCCCTTGCAACACTGGAGCCGCATCTGCTGGGATACCTGATGATATTCCTTCCAATAGTGTTTTTTGCTGCTATGGGTTTCAGGAAATGGGCACGCGTTGTGACCCGCAGGGGTATGAGAGCAATGGGTAATGTGAACGCAGCCATCAAGGAAACCATCAGCGGGATCAGCGTGGCAAAGAATTACCGCCAGGAGCAGATGATCTACGAAGAGTTCGATGACTCGAATATGAGCTCTTTTAAAACAAATATGACGCGTGGATTTGTCCTTACATTGATCTTTCCATCTTTAAATACTATTGCCGGGATCGGCACAGCGGTAATGGTTTATGTCGGCGGGAGGGAAGCGGCTCTGGGAATAGTGACCGTTGGGGCCTGGTTCCTGTTCCTGCAGAGCATGGATAGATTCTTCTTCCCAGTTTTGAACCTTTCCACATTCTGGACCCAGTTGCAGTCCGGACTTTCTGCATCGGAGCGCACATTCGCATTGATAGACGCTGAGACAAAAGTGGTCCAGACAGCAAATAATCATGTGCCTAAGTTGGCAGGCGAGATCGAATTTTGCAAGGTCGATTTTAGATATACTGAGCAGGAAGAGATCCTGTGTGATTTTGACCTGAAGATAAAAGCGCGTGAGAATATTGCTCTGGTTGGGCACACTGGTGCAGGCAAGTCCTCGATCGCAAAACTGGTAGCCAGATTTTATGAATATCAGGCTGGAACAGTTCTGATCGATGGGATGGATATTCGCAGTTTTAACCTGCAGGAATACCGAAAACAGCTTGGGATAGTATCTCAGATGCCATTTCTGTTTTCAGGTACAGCAGCAGAGAATATTCGTTATGCGAGATCGGAAACCACCGATGATGAGATCCTCGAGCTGGCTAACAGGATCGGGAACGGTGAATGGCTGGAAACCCTGCCGCAGGGCCTGGATACTGAAGTGGGAGAACGCGGCGGGATGCTCTCAATGGGGCAGCGCCAATTGATCTCATTGATGCGCGTACTGGTTCAGAAGCCAACCATCTTCATTCTGGACGAGGCTACCGCTAGCATCGACCCCTTCACAGAGTGGCAGATCCAGCAGGCCCTGAACCTGATCCTGCAGGATACGACCAGTATCCTGATTGCCCACCGCCTTAGCACCGTCAAAGCAGCGGACCGCATCATTGTGCTGGAGGACGGGGGGATCATCGAAGAGGGTGACCATGATAAGCTGATGTCGCTGCATGGACATTATGCCGATCTATATAACACTTACTTCCGCCACCAGAGCCTCGCATATTTGGAAGAATCCAAATCTCTATAAGTAATTACTAATTTCAGAAGAACAGCGAAAGCTGTTCTTTTTTTTTGTCATTACGAGGAACGGAGTGACGAAGTAATCCGGTTGATAATTCCCAATAAATATGCTAAAATAGAACATATGGGCTAACAATGGAGATGGGCAATGAATGTAGGAATGTTGTGGTTTGATAAGGACGCAGATGCTGGGGTTGCTGACAGGGTCAGTAAGGCGGCAGAGTATTACCGTAAGAAATATGGGAAGCAGCCGAATATCTGTTATGTGAATCCAAGGCTGATGGATCAGGAAAAGATGCAGATCGACCAGATCCAGGTCAAGCCCAGCCTGACGATCCAGCCAAATTATTTCTGGATAGGGGTGCGCCGAAAGGCACGGGGACGGAGCCAGGTAAACAGGGGACTTTGATATTTATCAGGTGGTCAGCGCTGAAACCATCAGGTCGAGGGCCAGGATAGGGGTGATGCGCCCGGTTTTGATCTGGCGGTCATACTCAAAGAACTGCTGGTGGACCGCTTCTAGGGCAGGCATGGAGAGCTTTCGGGCTTGCTCATAGAGCTTTTGGGCACGGTATGGGTGGATATTGAGGGTGTCAGCGGCCTTTTTATGATCTCCGCCACCCTCCAGGATCTCCCGTACCTGTATCAATAGACGGAAATGCCCTGCAAGGCTCGACAGCATAGAGAGCGGCTCGC
Organism: Chloroflexota bacterium; assembly: GCA_030610225.1. Classification (GTDB taxonomy): domain Bacteria; phylum Chloroflexota; class Anaerolineae; order Anaerolineales; family UBA11579; genus JABJGH01. Next base: position 2,818 of record JAUWSD010000102.1, on the reverse strand, counting down.
GCTCTGAGAGTAGCAGGTGCAGTTCTTTCATAGACTGCTGGTTGTTCTGAGTTGCGATCGCGTTGATCAGCTTGAAATAATCGCCCTCGATGCTTCCAAAGGCAACCAGATTACTGACATCCACAGCTTCGATTGCCCGGCTGTAATTCACATAAGCCAGCAATTTCTCTATTTCTGAGGCAGCAAGTCTGGAATCATTCCCCACATTTTCTGCCAGAAGCATTGCTGCTTCGTGGTCTATATCTCCCCCAAGGCCCTTAACCGTTTTCTGGATCCACTGTGCAAAGCTTTCACGGTTTTTTACAGGGAAATTGCGGATGAAGCTGCGTTCACCTGCCTTATTTGCCCACTTTAACAGCCAATTTGAAGATTTGAGGGTGTTGTCCTCAACCAGGAGCAGGGCAGTAGAGGGCTGGATGGAATTTAACAGCTTTATAAATTTTTCCTGCAAATCTTTCTTCTTGATCTTTTTGGTCGCATTTTCTAGGATAACCAATCGGCGTGGAGCGAGGAAAGGAACAGCACTGACATAAGAGCGCAGGGCTTCAAGATCAAATTTACTACCATCGCCCCAGGTAACATTCATGTCCTGGGCAGTTTCGTCCCCCAATTTACTCTTTACAGATTTTATGAAATTGGAGATCTCATAGTCGTCTTCACCATGAAGCAGATAGACGGTGGGTACAGAAGAGCTCATTATTATCCTTTGGTGGTGATGCGGTGGGCGACCTTATTTCCGATCATTGTGCGGGTGATTTGGGTGATCGTTAAACTGCCCGGGTTTGGATCGGTTGTAACTTTTTTCTGGACCTGTATTCCAAGCGGTTTGGTAATGATCAGTGCGATGGTAGCGAAGAGGGCGACTATCGGAAAGCGATTAAGTCTATCCCGGGTTTTATTGCCTACTCCCCACATGCCTATAAAGGCACCCAGACCAGCTGCGATACCTGAAACTGCGAGGTGAGTCCCGCAGTTTGGATGGAAGGCCAATTTTGATTCACCTTTTTGTAAGCGTTTGAGAGCCTCTGTGACTGCTTCAGTAACTTCTTCCGTACTTAGATCGGTGTACAGCCAGAAGCCATTTGCACCAGAATACCCCGCAAAACGCTTACTCTTATGTTTTCTTCTGAGTATATTGATGGTGGCATGCTCAAGAGCATGGTTCCTACGGGCATTGGATATTAATGGGATCTCAGGAATTCTCATATTTCCTCGCTAATGGTTTTCAGGTCGTGACTTCGTCTATATTTAATTCTGTAAATTCTTCTTCTTTTGGTTCATCAAAGTTGATGTTTGCTGCCTGGATATAGGTGAGCGTCCAGGTTGCATCCAGGAAGGCTTTGATCGGGCCAAATACAACAGTGACCACAAGCCCAAGCAATATTCCAACAATTACCATCGTGCCAAATGTGATCTTATCCAGGATGAACCAGGCTCCAAATACAGCAATTATGGGGAGACCAAGCAGGAAACTTACCACTATTAAACCAAACAGATTTATTATTCCAACAGTCAGGTAAAGGGGGATATTTGAAAAGACTACCTGGAAAGTTCTTTTGATCGCCAGGAAAGGGTCGAGATCTTCGACTATCAGAGCAATTGGGAACTGATTTACTAATAGGGCGTAGATCAAAGCATAGACGAATGCAAAACAGATGACTGGGACCGCTAGGATAATTGTTAAGAATAGGCCAACAAGTATTAGAGAAATGATCAGATTGACCACCCATACCAGCAGGAAGAGCAGGACGACTTTCCAGAAATATTTCTTTACCTCTTCATTGATATTATTGAAAGTAAGCGGGGTTATGTCTTTTTCTGCTAGTTTTACTCCAGAGATCAGTCCAATTTTTCCGTATACCCGTAAAAGCCCTATCAGGAGGCCAATAAAAACAAAAGCACCTGAGATCAAGAGGATATATAAGAAAAATTTACCGGGATTATTGTTTATAAATCGCTCAATATTTAAAAACCAGCGCTGAAATCCTGGTGGTATTTTGCTCGTGGGAAATGTTGTTAAATAGTCATTATCAGCAGAGTACGAGCTGGTTCCAAATGTTGACTGTCCGCAGCCTGCAAACAAACCAAATAGCCATAAGATCTTATACTTTTTTATCAAATCCCATGCTTTTGAGTAAATTTTTGAAAGGTCCATATTTATTTCCTTTTTTAATTTGCCTGCTTCTATGATACCTTACTCGTCTGGCATAGTCTATATCTTGCTGAGCAAGGCTGATAAATCCGTCTTTTTATCGTCTTTTGAGTGTATATTTATCGGCAGGATGAGAAAGATAGGATATGCTAAAATTAAGCCTTGAAATAATGTTAAATGGAGTTTTATTGAATAATTCAGTTAAGATCATGCTTGCGTCAAATTCGCCCAGAAGAAAAGAATTGCTTGGACTCTTCGGGCTTGAGTATTCTGTCCAGCCAGCAGATGTGGACGAGTCCCCGCTTGAAAATGAAGCTCCCGGTGATTATGTCTCCAGGCTGGCTGAAGCGAAGGCCTGCGCAGTCGGGAAAAATGTGGAAGAAAGCTGTGTTGTGATCGCGGCAGACACCACTGTAGCAGATGGTGATATGCTTCTGGGAAAGCCAATAAACGACGAGGACTCAAGAAAAATGCTCGAGCAGCTGCGGGATCGGGTTCACCAGGTATATACCGGAATCGCTGTTTTTGATAAAAAAACAAATAAGATCTTCACAGAATTGGTATGTACAGATGTCCCCATGCGGGATTATACTGATAATGAAATAGATGAATATATTGCGACTGGTGACCCTTTCGATAAGGCGGGAGGATACGCGATCCAGCATT
>JAUWSD010000199.1 GCA_030610225.1 Chloroflexota bacterium | reverse complement strand
TGTCTCAGCATAGATCGAGAATATTGACTCAAAATCCTTCCCGGTACCAAGCCTGACACTGACCCCTTTCCTCGAAGCCAGGCGAACATTGTATCGAGTCTTTTGCTTCATCCCTGCCAAGAGCTCATCTTCATCCGCGCTGATATCCAAAACTGCTGTATTTCGAAACTGGATCTGCTCATTCGAGTATATCCAATCATTATTCTTTAATTCAGCCTCAATTTCTCCCCCAATTTCACTCACATCACCACTCTCCCCATATCCAAGAACAACCTCAGGTTCGATCTTCAACAAAAATGCGTTTCTCTGGACAGCGATCTCACGCAGGCCCTCAAAGATGATCTTTCTGGCATTTTCATCAGCCCAATCCATCATCAAAGGCCCTTTGGGGATATACAGCATCTTCATTGAACCAAATATCGGGATTCTGATCTCACGTTCAAGTATCAAGGCTGCCCCCAGCAGATCATCGCCCACTTTCCATACATACTGACTGGCTTTCCATCCAAATTTCTCTTTAACCTCGCCCCACTCCCAAAGCTGCAGCAGTTGGGTCTCTGGAAAACTGCGAATGATCTCATTCCATTCTCTTTTATCCATCTGCAAAGTTTCCTCCCCCCATGCGCAGCATATAGAGCTTGTATAACAAAGGCTTATAGACCTTATCCCATGCAGGTACTGTACGTTTGATCTCTCCCCCAAAACCGCGCTTAAACCTGTAAACGCCCCATAAACCATCATTCCTGCTCATAAATTTCTCTTCGAGGTCTGCCCGATCTGCATCAGGAACTCCCCAAAGGTCATATTCATGACAGCCCTTTGCTTTTGCCCATCGGATCGCTTCCCATTGAACCAGATATGTTGGCATCAGGTTGCGGTACTCATTGGATGAAGCCCCGTAAAAATACCAGGCCCTCTTCCCGGAAGCAAAAACGATCACTCCAGCAGCGGGTTTTCCTTCGACTTTTGCTATCAGAAGTTCACACAGCCCATCCGGCTTGAATAGATCAAAGGCCTTCTGATAATACTCTGCTGTGTGTACTCCAAACTCATCTCTTTTCCCGGTTATATCCATCAGGTCTGAGAACTCGGAAATATCATCTGAACTCTCAACTGTCACACCCTTCCTGCCTGCCAGCCTGATGTTATAACGGGTCTTTTGCTTCATCTGAGCAAGGATATCTTCTTCGCTGCCGGATATATCTATCGAGATCGTCCTTCTGGGTTGGATCTCGTGCCCTGAGCGTATAAAATCCTGCCCACCCAGATCAAATCCATCTTCTTCCCACGAGTCCATCTCTATCTTCAGGAAAACAGCTTTGTTGTCCCGGCACACTTTGTCGATCTCCGGGAGGAAATCTTCCCAATTTTCACCAAGCGGTCCCTTAGGGATATATGCAACCGTATGACCCAATGGTAATTTGCGGAATAATATCTGAGCCCCAGCCTGCCCGTTTCCCACCCAAACAGGAAACCAGCCAAATTGAGATTTCAGTTCTCCCCACTTGCTGGTCTGCAGGATATGCGGGCTGTCAAAATTCCGCAGGGATTCAATCCATTCTTTTTTATTTAATGTAGCCATCGCTCTCTACTTATTTATACCGCAGTGAAATCTGGCGGCAGGTTCGTGCTGATACTCGCCCCAGGGATCGCTTCTTCCAACAGGATCACAGCCTGTTCCTCATCCCCTTTTTCTGCAAGTATCTGCAATTTTTTAATCAAGTCTTCCAGTTCTTTTCCAACTAATCTATTATCAGATACTAATCTTGAAATTTCCGGATGGTCAGAGGGCTGTTTATCAGCACCTTCATACCACAGCTCTTCGCTCATCTTCTCACCGTGAGCAAGACCTGTGAACTCGATCTCTATGTCCTCTCCCAATTTCAAGCCAGACAATTCGATCATATCCCTGGCAAGATCAATGATCTTGACTGGTTCGCCCATCTCCAGCAGGAAAACATCTTCTCCGACGCCCATCGAGAATGCCTGCAGGACAAGGTGTACCGCTTCAGGTATAGTCATGAAAAATCTTTCTACATCGGGATGAGTGACGGTTACCGGACCACCGGCTGCTATCTGCTGCTTGAAGATCGGCACAACGCTGCCCCTGCTGCCCAGCACATTGCCAAAGCGCACAACCGAGAATTTCTTACCATTCTCTTTTGCAGCATTTAATACGATCATCTCGGCAATCTGCTTTGATGCTCCCATCACGCTGCTGGGTTTGATAGCTTTGTCCGTAGAGATCATCACCAAACGCTCGACATTTGAAGTGCTGGCAACCTCTACAACATTCTTGGTGCCGGTTATATTATTAGTGATCGCCTCACTTACATTGACCTCCATCAATGCAACATGTTTATGTGCTGCAGCGTGGAAAACTATATCAGGATCATATGTATTGAAGATCAGCTGCATCCTTGAAAGGTTTCTTATGTCTGCAATTACAGGATGAACAACGATATGAGCTAGTGTCTGTCCCATTTCCAGCATGATCTGGAAAATGCTGTTCTCACCGTGCCCTACCAGGATCAGCTCTGCAGGTTCCCAGATGGCGAGCTGTCGGCATAATTCACTGGCGATAGAACCACCAGCTCCTGTGATAAGGATCTTTTTACCCCTGATGC
>JAUWSD010000090.1 GCA_030610225.1 Chloroflexota bacterium | reverse complement strand
TGTCAAAGATCCCCGACCTGCTTGAAACAGAGCGTGAGATGTTAAAGGTGCAGGAAGATGAGAACAAACTGCGTCAGGAAGTTGGTGCAGCCCAGCAAAAAGTGAATGTGTTGGAGACTTTAAAGTCTCGCAAAGCCGAACTTGAAGCAGAACGCAGCGAACTGACCATTAACCTGTCCCAGTATCAGGAGCTGGAACGGGCATTCGGAAAGGACGGCGTGCCTGCCCTTCTGATCGAGCAGGCCCTTCCTCAGATCGAGCGCAAGGCTAATGAGATCCTGCAAAGTCTCAGCGGTGGAGATATGACAATATCCTTTGTCACCCAGAAAGAGTACAAGGATAAAAAACGCAGCGACCTACAGGAAACATTGGACCTCAGGATTCGAGATGGCCAAGGTGAGCGGGATTATGAGATGTTCTCTGGAGGAGAAGCATTCCGCATAAACTTCGCAGTCCGTCTTGCTTTGTCAGAAGTGCTCTCCCAGAGAGCTGGTGCAAAGCTGCAAACACTCGTAATTGACGAGGGTTTTGGAAGCCAGGACGAAGTCGGAATGCAGCGATTGGTGTATGCCATCAATTCGATCAAAGATCGCTTTGAGAAGATATTAGTAATCACACATATCGACTCACTAAAAGAAGCTTTCCCAACCAGGATAGAGGTAGAAAAGACAAACTCTGGCAGTGTAGTGAATATTATCTAGCCGCTCATAAACTCTATCCTGAAGCATTGTAGTAGAATTCAATCTTGTGGACAACAAAACTAAAAATCCCCTGCTAAACATTGAACCCTGGAAGCGGACATTATTGATATTGTTTTTTGTCCAGCTCTTTACAGCAGTTGGATTCTCGATCATTTTCCCATTCCTGCCCTTATTCGTCGAAGACCTCGGTTCAGTATACGGCCTGGATATTGAGTTATTGGCTGGCCTGGTATTCTCCGGGCAGGCATTCTCAATGATGATCGCTGCTCCGATCTGGGGAAATTTGGCTGACCGTTTTGGCAAAAAAATAATGGTGCAGCGAGCTCAGTTTGGTGGAGCGATCCTGCTTACTTCAATGGCCTTTGTACAAAATGCCGAACAGCTTGTACTCCTTAGAACGATCCAGGGCTTGATCACCGGAACTGTTTCCGCCAATAACGCCTTGATCGCATCGGTCACTCCGCGAAAACACACTGGTTATGCAATGGGGATGTTACAGGTCGGTTTGGGTTCAGGCTTGGCTTTTGGCCCCCTGATAGGTGGATATTTGGCGGACACTTTCGGATACAGCTCTGCCTTCTATGTAACAGGTGCCCTGCTATTGATCAGTGCTTTCATGGTCACTTTCTGGGTCCATGAAGAACCGCCAATCAGAACAAAGGTGGAGCAAGTAAAAACAAATTTATTTGCTGAGATAAGAAACATCTTCAAACAAGCTGGCGTTACCCCAACTTTATTACTGCGCTTCCTCAGTCAGCTTGGACGAATGCTCATTATTCCATTCCTTCCAATTTTTATTGCCGGAATAATAACTGATTCAACTAACGAAAATAGTTTCATTGGTCTTATTATCGGAATTGCCTCAGGAGCGACAACTTTAAGTGCCATCTATCTTGGAAAACTTGGGGATCGTATTGGGCACAGAAAAGTCTTATTTGTCAGCCTGCTTGCTGCAGGGTTTCTTTACATACCCCAAAGTTTTATAACTGCTGGTTGGCAGATATTGGTTATGCAGGCTCTTGTCGGAGTCGCCATGGGGGGAATATTGCCTATGATCAGTGCCCTCCTTGCCAGATATACTGACCCGGGTGCAGAAGGTTTTGTTTACGGAATGGATACTTCGATCAACTCTGCCGGGCGTGCGATAGCACCTCTAATAGGTGGATTGATCATTTTTTACTCAAATATCAATTGGATATTTACCGCGGTAGGAATTCTGCTCCTGTTTTCCGCAGTCCTCAGCAAAACCATCCTTCCAAATAAAAAGCCTGAAGCAATCACAACTTAAACAAAAAAGAGCCTATCAAATGAGAGGCTCTAATCTTTTTATAGTCTGCGTTTCAGGACTATCCCAACTGCTGGGAGCAGTAGAGCAAAGACCCCGTTCAAGCAGCTTCCATCCAGTAGGTTTGAAAGTTCAAATCCGGATGAGTCATCATCGGTAATGACTTCGATATTATCTGACCCGTTTTGTTCGATCCCTTCACCAATTGGGTTCTCTTCTCCTTTGGGGGCAACTGAGTAAATAGTCCCATCAAAGATCGCGATAACATTGCTGCCCAGAGAAAAAGCTACTCCCAAGCTCTGGTTTTCAGCGATCAGGTCAAAGTACTCATCCGAGAGGAATTCGACTTCCACGACCCTCATTTCATTCGGATCAAAACGAGTATCGATCCAAACGCCATCAACATATACGAATGTTTGCTGACCAAGGACCTTTACAACTTCAGAGACATCTACGCCGCCAACATCATCAGCCATTTCATAGCTTGAGTCTGCGTCCAGCAAATTCCCTTCACCAACTGCCTTTTCGACCGCATCCATACCTGAAGTTGGAGCGTTAGATTCTGATGAAATTCGTTCAAACTCCTCAGCCGCGATGTCATCCTGCGCTGATTCGCCTAATGCCATATCTTCAGTAACAAGATAGGAAGTATATGGTGTCACGATCCCAAATCTGATCGACAATTTCACGATCTGATCCACAGTTTCCTCATCGACACCGTATAGTCTGATCTGGTTTAGCAAATACCCGATCTTCCTGGTTGCCCACAAACGGGGAATGGTTTCCAAATGTTTTCCATCATCTCTGGTATCACGGCTAAAGACCTGATCTTCGAAGATGATTCTTTGGCTGTCTTCATTGACCCTGCCTCGCAGGATCACATCTTCAATCCCCGCACCTCTATATCTTCCTGTGATAATGATCTGCGAACCGGAAAACAGATCCGGCAGCGGGTTTGGATAAACATCATAGACCTTTATATCTCCAAAATCCAGCTCAAGGTCAGTCATAACAGGTGTGCTGATCTTTTCATAAAAACCTGAGATGACCTCATCCAGGGATTCTCCTGGGAGAACATAGGTGGTCGCCCCGTGATTTTCCTGTGCTAAAGTGCCCAGTAAAAATGTATCCACATCATATCCAACCCCGAATGCAAATAAACGGATATTCGATTTTGAATTTTCAGAGAAATTACTGATGATCCTGTCAACATTCTGTTCGCCTTGCGTTGGCAGGCCATCTGTCATAAAGATCAAATAAGTTGGCCTTTCCTGGTCAGCCATATATGCTGCTTCCAGTAATGCCCGATTTATATCAGTCCCCCCAGCTGGCCATAAACTATCAACCCAGTCTATTGCTTCATCTGCCTGGGATGCTGGTTGAAGCTCGTTGTCAAACATTGCCAATCCAGTACTGAAACTGATCACATTGAATCTGTCATCCGGATTCAAATGCTCAAGAATGTATCTCAAAGCAGCCTGAGCCTGAATGAATTTTTCACCATCCATACTGCCTGACTTATCCAGCACCAGGATCACATCCTTTGAAAGCACTTTATGATCCACATCTGGTTCCGGTGCCAGCATCAATAAGAAATATCCATTTGAATCAAATGGATCTGACGGATCCCTATAGGTCAGGAGGTGAAATGCTTCATTCTCACCAATTGAATAGAATAAAGTGAAATCAGTGTCAGGCGTTACATTTCGATCCTCATATCCTGCCACAACGTGAGTTTTTGAATAATTCACTACATCAACAGGATGTGTTGGAGAATAAACTGCCCGAACAGCCTGATTTGACTCGATCTCAACATTGACTGAAACAGACCCCAGCGGCTCAATAGAGAATTTCTCTGTGTTCAACGGATAAGTGTATTTGATCAAACCGTTTTCTGAGCTGAGTGCCTGGGTGTATTCAAGCTCGATCCTGCGATCTCCACCAGCCGGGATCGGGAACACAGAAGCTCGTACCGCCCCCTGCCCCACATATTCCAGCAAAGCCGGATCAACCATCTGTCTTACGATCTCTTCATAGACCTGTCTGGCTTCATTTGCGTCCAGCACCTCCCCCTCAACTGGCTCTCCGTCTATCCACAGAATAAATTCAGTTACAGTTGCATCCAGCGGCAGCGGAAAGACATAGGTTCCCTCCACAGCATATTCATTTGGGTTGAAAAAAACCTGATCAACATGTGTGACTGCGATCTGGTCAATGATCTCAACATCAACATGATGATATTTGATCACCAAAAACTCAATAGGGAATGGCTCCGGGCAAGAACCAGTACCGCATATCGGAGGTTCTGGAATGATGATCCCGTCTGCAAATGCCAGACCTGAAAACACAAGTGCATAGGTCAGTGCAAAAGTTAAACTTATAATAATTTTGATATTCTTTTTCATCGTGGCTCCTCCTGATACATGTTTGTAATTACATAAAAGACGAAATTTGCGATCAAAATGTTCCAGATGGTATAATCTTTTGGCTAATTCTGATAAACGAAGTACATTTCGGAAAATACTCAAATTCAGGCAGGAGTTTATGCTAGATAAAATTAAAGGAATAGAAAACAGATATTCCGAGCTCAATGATCAATTAATGGAAGTCGGGGATGACTATAAACGCGCCTCCGAACTTTCCAAAGAACGTTCAGACCTTGAGCCCCTGGTTAAAAAAGCAGAAAAATACAAATTGTCCTTATCAAGATTGGACGAGGCAAAGACAATGGCTTCGGATGATGACGCTGAAATTGCAGAATTAGCGAAAATGGAGATCGAAGAGCTTGAACCGCTGATCAAAAAACTTGAATCTGAGATCAAAGGTATGCTCCTGCCTAAAGATAAACGCGATGACAAGAATGTGATCGTTGAGATCAGAGCTGGAGCAGGCGGTGATGAGGCTGGCATTTTTGGTTCTGACCTTTATCGCATGTATACAATGTTCGCTGAGCACCAGGGCTGGAAAACAGAAATAATGTCTCTCAGTGAGACTGGCGTTGGCGGGATCAAAGAAGTTACCTTCAAGATCGATGGAAAGGGAGCATTCTCCAGGTTGAAATTTGAATCTGGTGTCCATAGGGTGCAGCGTGTTCCTGCAACCGAATCCCAGGGGCGCATCCACACATCCACAGCCACAGTAGCTGTATTGGCTGAAGTTGATGAAGTTGAGATTAACATACCTGATCGAGATATAAAAATGGATGTTTATAAATCAGCTGGTGCTGGCGGGCAAAGCGTCCAGAAGAACTCTACTGCTGTGCGAATTACTCACCTGCCAACTGGTATAGTGATCCAATGTCAGGATGAGCGATCCCAGCTTCAAAACAGGCTGCGTGCGATGTCAATTCTCAGGGCCCGTCTCTTCGAGATGGAAGAACAAAAACAAGCAGATGAGGTCGCCAAGGAAAGGCGCTCCCAGGTTGGCTCTGGCGACCGCTCAGAAAAGATCCGCACATATAATTACCCGCAGTCTCGCATCACAGATCATCGAATTTCATTCACCACCCATAACCTGCCTGCGATAATGGACGGCGACATCAATACCATCCTGGATGAATTGGCCAC
>JAUWSD010000094.1 GCA_030610225.1 Chloroflexota bacterium | reverse complement strand
CTGTATTTGAGATCAGGGCAGCTTCGCGCTTCTGATATACCCAGCCTGCTAAACCTTCATCCAGGAAATTACCCATTCGTTTTGGGTCTTCAATATTTACCTTTTTATCGTAGTACACAACCGCATGAATAGGAGACCCTTTTTCATTGGTGATGATAATACTCCCCCGTATAGCATTTGAGTAGCTGATCGCCATATCCAGCAGGCGTGTTAAAAGCTCCGGAATCTCCAGATTGGCTGTTAATTCCCTCGTAACTTCGTATAAAAATAAGAGTCTTTGGTATGCGATATCGTCCATAACGATCATCAATCAGTATAGCATAAACAATATTCCCATTCAGCCCCTGGCAGGCATCGGAAACTTCAACAATAAGGTTTCAGCATTGAGTAGTGGGTGGACATTTGAATAGATCGCTGTAAGGCTGAGATCGATCCCATCCAGAACTTCTTTGATATTCTCCAAAGACGCTCGCTCTGCTGTTCTTTCAACCTCTGCTATTCGATCAATATTTGTGATCACAGCATCTGCCCCCGATTTTCTGATCAGCACATCCCGCCAGAAAGACTGCCAGATATTTAATATCTCCTTGAAATTTTCCTTATCCTTGCTCATGCTCTTGGCATAGCTAAATCTCTCAGCCCGATTTGAACCAATTAATCTAATCAGATCATCCAAAACTTCCCTGCGCTGGTCCAGTAATTCCGTATCTCTGAAGTAGTTTAATGCCAGCCCCGGTCGCCCCCCCGATATATGTGCAAACAATTTGGCATCTTCCTCAGATATGCCCAATCTATTGATCAGCTCGCCTGCCAGGATATCTGTTTTGACAGGCCGCAGCCTGATATGTTCACAGCGGGAAACTATCGTCGGCAGCAAACTCTCAGGGCTTTGAGCTGTCAGGATCATAACCACCTGTTCAGCAGGCTCCTCAAGTGTCTTAAGTAGCGCATTTGATGCATTATTATTCGCATCCTCAAAATTCAAAAGCAGTGCATACCTGAACTTAGACATATACGGAGATAGAGCGAGTTGCTGCTGGAGTTGGCGTATCCCTGCGATCTTAATGTCCCGATCTTCCGGCTTACGCACCACAACACTCAGGTCGGGGTGTTGCATATTTTCAATTCGCTGTGAATCCTGGGATGAAGGGTCGAAGCTTCCTGTCTCACCTGTCCCCAGCGCATTGATCGCCTGGGCATACTTCAGTGCAAGAGTCCTTCTCCCCACATTTGCAGGTCCGGTGATCAGGTAGGCATGTCTGGGCTTGCCCCTTTTTAAATGCCCGGTTAAAAGATCAACCGCCCAGTCATGTCCGATAATGTTCCAGTTATTGCTCATAATAATATTGTAGTGGATAGATCGCTTCTCGTATAGAAAAAGCGGCTCTTTCAAGCCGCTTTTTATTATTGGAAATTTAATTTTTATCGTTTACCGGTCAGATATTTATCGATCGACTCGGCCGCTTCACGGCCAGTTTTCATCGCTGTCACCACCAGGTCTGGTCCAGTGACTGCATCACCGCCAGCAAACACGCCTTCAACTGATGTAGCATGTGTTTCATCAGTTTCAAGCAAACCCCAATTATGGGTCTTGAGTCCAGGGGTTGTATTGCTGATTGTCTCATCCGGCCAGTATCCCAGCGCTAGAACAGCAGTGTCAGCCTCAACCATGAAATTGCTTCCTTCGATCGGCTCTGGTCTGCGTCGCCCATCACTGCCTGGTTCACCCAATTCCATTCGGACACATTCAACAGATGCTAATCGTCCATCTTCACCAGCGATGAACTTGATCGGCTGAGTGAGAAATTCGTAAGTTGCAACTTCTTCTCTTGCCAGACCTCTATCTTTCCTGCTGCCGGGCATCTCGTTCTCAGTTCGGCGATATAAACAAGTTACTCCCTTATATCCAACTCTTACAGCAGTCCTGAGACAGTCAGAAGCGGTATCACCGCCGCCAATTACTACTACATTCGTTCCAATCCCGATCCCATCCTTCATATTTTCAGGCAGGATATCTTCATCAACGCTGCTGCGGATCAGGAATTCTGTACCTTTCCATACACCGGGCAGTTCTTCGCCCTCTGTTTTCATTGAGGCGTCAATTCCAGTTCCAACTCCAAGGAAAACGGCGTCAAATCCTTCCTCGAAAAGATCTTTTATTGTTTTATCTTTTCCGATAAATGTGTTTCCAATAAAATTAACACCCATTTTCACCAAGTCTTCAATTGTATCTCTGACAACTCGCTTATCAAGTTTGAAGTTAGGGATACCGTAAAGGAGCAATCCACCTGGTTCTGGTTTTGAATCAAATACTGTTACAGAATATCCTTTCTGGATCAACATATCTGCGACAGCCAGGCCTGATGGGCCTGAACCTACAACAGCAATGCTCTGATCGATAGGATCAGCAATCTCATATTCAACACCTTCCAAACAGCGCATGTAACAGGTTACGAATGCTTCCAGATAACCTGTATAAACCGGGTCATCATGTTTGCTCTGTGCGCAGGAACCCTGGCATAATTGTGAGTGTGGGCAGATACGACCGCAGATCTCAGGGAAAGAGCTTGTCTTTCGATAGAGCTTTGCTGCTTCTGCAAATTTTCCTTGGGATATAAGCCACATGGCTGAGGGAATATCATTGTTTACAGGACAGGCCCTTACACATGGTGCCGGATCTGGACATTGGATACATCTTGATGCTTCATACATCGCCTGTTCAGGTGTAAGCTGTAAATTTACTTCATTAAAATCACAAATCCGTTCTTCCGGAATCCGATTATCAATCTCAAGCGAAGGTGTTTGAGCACGTTCCTTTCGGTTAATATCGAGAAGGTCTCCACGAATTGATCTCATATTTTGTCGCTCCTAAGCAACTTTATGGCTTTGTGATGAAATGGTCTCAACGTTTTGTGTTTCTTATTGCTCATCTTATCACAAATTAGATTTATTGTGAAATATAATACAATCTAACATTATCGAGAACGAAATAATAAGACAAACACTCAGATATGTCAAACTGTCATTTGTCCTAAATTATTTGCTGCAAAATTTTAGCCACTTGAGCCACTTCTTCCTCGGTCATCACACTTGAAAATGGCAGCGCCAAACCTCTGCTTCCCAAATCCTCTGTGACCGGGTAATCACCTATCTTATACCCGAACATTTCTACCATATATGCCTGTAAATGGATCGGAGAGAAGTATGCCCTTGCTGGAATTCCTTTCTCCCCCAACCTGTTGATCACCGTTTCCAGATCACTATTCCCTGTAAGCCTGATCACATATACGAACCAACTCATCCTAGTCGTATCAGAAACCACTATTGGTAGTTCAATTGCCAACCCAGATAAGTATTTGTCATACCATTTTGCTACCTGATCTCGCTTCTCGATCATTTCGTCGAGCCTGCCAATTTGGACCACACCAAGAGCAGCGCTAAGCTCATGCATACGGTAGTTATACCCAAGATACTTATGATCCAACCAGCTGCCCCCAACCTCCCGCCCCTGATTTCGTAGAGAACGCATAAAGTCAGCTTTCTGATCATCATCAGTGACGACCACGCCGCCCTCACCAGTTGTCATTTGCTTATTTGGATAGAAGGCAAATACAGCCATATCTCCCAATGTGCCAGCCTGCCTTCCTTTATACTCAGCTCCGATCGCCTCACAGGAATCTTCTATCACTGTCAAACCATATTCTTCAGCGACCTTATTAATCTTATCCATGTCTGCGGGTTGGCCGAACACATCCACTGGAAGGATCGCTTTCAACTCTCCAACATTTTCCGCGCCCTTTCTCGGGAGCCACTTTCGAGCTTTGTCGCCGCCTGCCTTCAAATCTTTCACAGCCTGAACAACCTGCTCAGGATCTATATTTCCTGTCACTGGGTCAATGTCCACAAAAACAGGGATCGCTTTCTCAAACAGGATCACATTCGCTGATGCAACAAATGAAAATGGAGTTGTTATCACAAGATCATTTTCAGCAATTCCTGCTGCCCTGACACACAGATGCAGTCCCGAAGTACCTGAACTGACTGCTATTGCATGCTTCACACCAACATAATCCTTGATAGCTTCCTCAAACCCCTTCATCTCCTCACCCATGCTCAGGTTTGGTGTATCAAGAACAGCCATGACTGCGTCTTTCTCTGCATCTGTTAAGTCCGGGGATGACATTCGGATCTGTTTTTCTGAAATTGGCACGTTCATTCTCCTAATTTATAGTCTTCCTATTTTAATCTATAAAATACATCAACAGTGCAATTGATCCACCTGTAATAGAACATGCCAGGTTTACTACATCGTTATTCACCCAGCTCCAACCTCTGATCAATTTGCTGTTTTTATAAGGTGTTTCTGTTATCTTTCCATTTTCCGGATCAAGGTAATGCCCCTGGATTGTAGCACCCAAAATAGAATCTGCTAAAGCACCTGTAAAACCACTTATTATGATTACCAATATCCCTATTAAATTCCCGGATGGCTCGCAAAAATACCATATCAGGGCGATGAACAAGCTGCCGGTTACAGCTGCCAGCGACCCCAGTATCGAAACAGCCCCTGACTCTCCTTTATCGGCCTTTTTCCAGCTTATTACATTCAATGGCAGATTCCTGCTCAAAACACCGATCTCCGTCGCCCAGGTGTCTGCTGTAACTGCTGCCATCATTCCCCCATATACCAGCCACAGGTCAACCCCAGTCTGAAAAAAATAGCCTGTCAGAAATACTATCAAACCCGGACCGCCGTTCACAAGAACTTGCTTCCAATTCCTTCTGGGCTTTAATTTCTTCCCGGATTCTCCACCCATATCCCGCAAATATGAAATTAATCTTGAGGAGAGAAAGAAAGCGACCAATAGGATCGCCCAGCTGAAACCCCCAAAACCAAGTATCAGCCCACCTATCAAAGCAGCCGCCCAGGCCCCGCTTGCAGATAAAAATTCAAACCTGAATGCCAAATAACATATCACACCAGAGAGTGATAGACTTATCAATAGTTTCTGGATTAAAATGAAACTTATGAACATTAATTTCACCGTTTATATTGAACAAGCTTTGAGCTTGCCCGTAATTCCTGCAAGATATAGAATTGTTACAGGATTCCGCCTTATTATAAGTTGAAATTTTAAAGGCGTTTATTGAGTTTAAACTTATCAGGAGAAAGCTTTGCAAAAAACCCAATCTCAGATCTGGCAGGAATGGGCTGGAAATCTCAAGCAGAATAAGCTGCAAAATATAGTCGCCGTGCTGTTGGAAGCTGGTGGACCTCTGAACACGCTTGCAGCCCAGCTTGTCTATATCTCACAGCCAATCATGGGTAGTTTTGTTGATGATTCCCGCATTTCTGCTCTGGCTGAACTCCTTGAAGAGAAAGAACATACTCAAAACTTTATCCACGCTCTCAGGGAGGATGCACTATG
>JAUWSD010000160.1 GCA_030610225.1 Chloroflexota bacterium | reverse complement strand
AGATCAAAAATCAATTCAGCTCAAAACAAGTTTGGAAAAGTATAAAAGATATCAAGACAGTAGGTGTTATTGACCACGATCCAAACAAGAAGATCACAAAGATAGCTTGGCCAATGGGAATTATCGCAGCCCTGACACCCAGCACAAATCCAACCTCAACTGTCATTAATAAAACATTAATATCTGTGAAAGCGCGCAACTCGATCATCATTGCCCCCCACCCATCAGCTGTGAAGTGCAGTGTGGCATCAGCCAAAATTATGTCTGATGCAGCAGTAGCTTCTGGCGCACCTGAAGGGCTTGTGCAGTGCATGTCTCACATCTCACTCCCAGGTACTAACGAACTTCTCAGTCATAAATACATTGGATTGATCCTGGCAACTGGTGGATCTGAGATGGTTAGAGTCGCACACTCAAAAGGCAAACCTGCTTACGGAGTTGGGCCTGGAAATGTCCCGGTATATGTAGATCGCAGCGCAGACTTGAAAAAAGCCGCTCACTATATTGTTGGCAGCAAGGCTTTTGATCATTCAGTTATCTGTGCAACAGAACAGGCCGTAATCGCTGATAATCCTATCGCAGCTGAATTAAAGGAGCTAATGGTCAAAGAAGGCGCTTATTTTGCTTCTGCTGACCAAGCTGAGGCACTTCGTAAGACTTTATTCCATCCAAACGGGATGATAAATGCAAAATCAGTTGGAAAATCGCCTCAATATCTGGCAGATATGGCTGGTATAGATGTGCCGGAAAATGCTCGGATAATAATTGTTGAACTTAATGCGGTCGGTCCATCTGAGCCTTTATCCAGAGAAAAACTCACCACGGTTTTGGGATTTTACACAGCCGATGGATGGGAAGCTGGCTGTGATGTTTGTCTCGATCTGATCGACTTTGGTGGGCGAGGACACAGTCTGCTGATCCACGCCACAGATCAAGATATCATCATGCGTTTTGGACTTGAAAAACCAGTATTCAGAATTGGTGTAAATACGATGGGAACACTTGGGATGATCGGCTTTACCACCTGTATTGACCCATCCCTTACCCTCGGCTCTGGTGGCGTTGGCGGAGCTATCACCGGTGACAATATAACAGTCAAGCACTTATTCAATGTCAAAAGGATCGCATACGAAACCAGCGATCCTCCTGCTGAAGCATTTCAATCCAGCGCTGTATCTGCAGGGAATACACAAGATATTGAAGCAATCGTCAAAGCAATAATAAAAGAAGTATTAAATTCGTAGTAATTGGTCAGAAAATTTACTGATCAAATAATAAAATTCTTTAGGAGAAAATCATGTCAGAAAATATAGCCTTAATCGCATTAGGAATGGTAGAGACCCAGGGTCTCGTTGGAGCCATTGAAGCAGCAGATGCAATGGTAAAAGCAGCCAATGTTGAGCTTATCGGCTCAGAATATGTTGGCGGCGGGTTTGTAACAGTTATGGTCCGTGGTGATGTTGGCGCTGTAAAAGCAGCAACAGATGCAGGCGGAGCAGCAGCAAAACGTGTCGGCGAATTGGTTTCAATTCATGTGATCCCAAGACCACACGAAAATGTAGAGATGATCTTGCCAAAGAGGTCAAAAGGCGGATTTGGCGGACGAACTGCTGCAAAGAAATAAGAAATCTGCTTAAGCTGCAAATCTCAGAGTTTGTCTCTGGTTATCTTTATCTGATTGTTGATCTTTGTGCAGCATAGATCACAATAATGTAAAACATATTTTGATCTATGCTGTCAATACGGTCTTCAGATCGGATATATTGCTAAGCATGTAAAAAAGGAGCATCAATGGAAAAACAAAAATTTCAACTAAGAACATATTGTTACCTTGACCGTATGCAGCCTCAATTTGCCGCTTTCGTTGGCACAATTACTCAGGGAGATCTTCCTGTTGAAGGTATGGCTTCCCTTTATGTTGAAATGGCCCCAGGTAACGAAGTCTTTAGAACTGTAGATATTGCAGTCAAAGCAACTGAAGCAAAACCAGGCGCACAGATCGTTGAACGTGAGTTTGGTATGTTTGAAGTTCACTCTCTCAATCAAGCAGCAGTACTTGAATCTGGCAAGATAGTATTAGATAGGCTGGGATTGAAAAAAGAAGAACGCATCAAACCAAAAGTCTTCTCCTCCAATCTGATCACCAGGATCGACCCCTATCAGACCCAATTAATTAACAGATTCCGCCGTGGAAGTATGCTCGTTCCAAACGAAACTCTATTTGTTCTGGAAGTTGCTCCAGCTGCTTATATCACATATGCGGCAAATGAAGCAGAGAAGAAAGCAACAATAAAATTAAACCATATATCCTCTGTAGGAAGATTTGGAAGAATGTGGATGTCTGGAACTGAAGCAGATATGATCACAGCCCGTGACGCAGCTATTCAGGCATTGGACGCACTGGAAGGTGTAGAAGGATAACCAACAACAGCATTAATTGGAGAGTTTCTATGCCAAAAATATTTTATACAGACAGAGATATTGACGATATGATCAGGGATGGCATCACATCATTAATCATTACTGATGATGTGGTCGTAACAGATGTTGCCTGTGAACGTGCATACAAAAGCGACTTTAAATTCATCAAAGAAAATGACATCGCCCCATCTTCCCCCGTCAGACCATATATCGTTGAAAATCCTGTCAAGATTAAGAAAGAAACCACAATCAAACAAGAAGTCAGCATTGAGCAGCAGGTTCTGGAAGCAGTAAAAGCCCGGGTTGGTGATTCAGTAGATGAAGCGTTGCTCAAAACCATCATCGAACGGGTCATTAAAAGTATCGGAGGATCTTGAAATGTTATTCGGACGTGTGCGGGGCACAGCGGTATGTACGATCAAATACCCTGACCTGGTCGGAAAAAAATTCCTGATGGTCGAGCCATTGGATAAAGATCTCAACCCAACCGGCTCCCTACAGATCGCTGTTGATGTTGTCCATGCCGGGCATGGAGACCTATGTGTGATGGTCAGGTCAAGAGAAGCAGCATTGGCAATGAAAGATAATACGTTCGTCCCGGTTGACTTGGCTCTGATCGGGATCGTGGATGAATTAGTAGTCCATGAAGATGGAAATTTCGACCTGACACTCAAGAAAGGCACAACTCATTACTCATAGTTGTGAACTAAAACATGATCATTGGAAAAGTAACAGGAACTGTTGTAACTACGATCAGCCATCCACACTTTAAAGAGCGGAGAATGCTGGTCGTGCAGCCACTCACCCTGCCAGGAGATGAAATCGAGGGTGATTTTATTGCCTTGGACAACACCAATGCTGGAATTGGAGACACGGTCCTGGTAAATAGAGAAGGTAATGGGGCCAGGCAGGTACTCAATAACCCGGACGCCTGTGTTATCTCTTTAATAGTTGGAATTGTTGATTCGGTCAATATTAAGGAATTAACATAAATGCGGATACCGATCATTGCAGCAAACTGGAAATTGAATAAAACCATCAAAGAGACGGAAGATTTCTTTGCCGCTTT
>JAUWSD010000208.1 GCA_030610225.1 Chloroflexota bacterium | reverse complement strand
TTTTATGCCGAACTATACAACAGCCAATTTGAGTACGCCGAGGTTAACTAGCGGTGTGACTTAAATTTCTCACGGGGACAGGCTGACTCCTCACCTGGAGACTTAAAAACCGCTCAATATTCAAGTTGAGCGGTTTTTACCATCTATATAAAGGAGTTTAGAATTATTCCTGATTCCATAATCTACTTCTTATATCGGCATAAATACCTTATTTATCATAGACCAGAAATTCGGGATCCGTATCAACCAGTTCAAGAAAGACCTCCACGACTCGGGGATCAAAATGGGTCCCTGATTGCTCTTTGATGTGTTTTAAAGTTTTCCTTTTTGACCAGGCTTTCCGGTATGGGCGGTCTGACCGTAAAGCATCATAGACATCAATGATCGCAAACACCCTGGCAGCCAGGGGAATTATTTCTCCTTTTAATGCCCTGGGATAACCAGTTCCATCCCATTTTTCGTGATGGCTGTAAGGAATATCTAGCGCCTTTTCCAGGAAGACTGACCCTGATAATACATTATAGGCCAGAATTGGATGCTCCCGCATTACCTCCATTTCATCTTCTGTCAATTGGCTCGGTTTTTGTAATATTTTATCTGGTATCCCGATCTTTCCCACATCGTGCAAGAGGGCTCCTCTCCGGATATGGATCAACTCTTCCTCACTCAAACCTAAGGCCCGGGCCAATTTCACTGTCATTGTAGTAACCCGTTCAGAATGACCTTGTGTCTCCTGGTCCTTTAATTCTAATGTTTTTGCCCAACCCTCAATGGTCGCATCGTAGGAAAGCGTTAGTTCCATGTGCGATTTTTGGAGGTTTTCAAGCATTAGAGAATTATCTATGGCAATCGCCAGCTGGTTTGCCAGGGTTTGTAAAAATCCATTCCATTCATTATTAGTCTGTAATGAGGATCTTTGGAAGAGTTCCAACACACCTTTGATTTCTCCCTTAGCGATTAGTGGAACACCTGCATAGGCAGTAAACCCTTCCTTGATCAAACTTGAAGCATTGCTGAAAAGGCTCTTAAACTCATCCTGGTTGTTTATGACCACTATTTGACGTTCCAGTGCCACTTTAGCCGCAGATCCAATCCCTACTTGGTGATTATTTTGGTTGTGTGAATTGTTATGTAATCCCACGGAATTTACAGTATTAAACATCAGGCTTTTAGGATCATACAGCAATAACGAAGCTGCATCGATTTCGAGTTGTGAAACAACAATTTTCATAATTTGAGTGATTGAAAATGAGAGCTCCACACTGGAAGTGATGATTCGGTCGATTTCATGAAGTGTTTCAAGCCGCTTTATGCCTAACTGGGTTTCCTCAAATAATTTGGCTTTGGATATGGCTGAGGAAGTTTGGTTCACAAGCACCTGTGCCAATCGAGCCATATCACTGGTGAATTTTCCAGGAGTTTTGCTGTCAAATGTTACATATCCAAATACTTTCCCTTGATCAATCAAAGGTACACCCATCCACCCTTGAATTTCTTCCTCACCAATGCCGCCAAAGTCTTGAAATCGATCATCCTCCTGAGCATTTTCTAAAATAATAACTGATTTTGTTTTAATCATTTCCTGATATAGTGGTATTTCTGCTGAGAAAAGAAAATTGTTGATTTTATCTTCATTCTCAAAACCATGAGTTGCCACGATCCTCAGGTCCCCATTTTCCTGGAGTAAGATTCCTGCACTGTCATACTCCAGATAGCGTTGGAGGTTCTTTAAGACCCTCTCCAGTACAGTCTGGAGATCAAGCGTATCCGTCAATGTTGTGCTGATTTCACCTTGAATTTCAGCTTCCAGCCTGCGTTTTTTCTCACCCTCAAACAACCGTGCTTTTACAATCGCGGCTGCAGCATTGTTGGCAAAGATCTGAACAAGCTTCGCATCTCTTTGATTAAATGTACCAGGAATATTATTCTCAACTGAGAGATATCCAAAAACTGTCTCTTTCTCTATCAGGGGTATGCCCATCCAAGCTCTTGGATTCTCAGGACTATAATGCTGAAAACGGGAATCTAGAGCCGTATCCTCGAGAACCAGGGGTGATTTTGAATTCACGATCTCAAGCATTAATTGATTTCCAAAGGAATATTTGTAACCAATGACTTCATCTATGTTCTTGAAACCTTTCCCGGCAACAACATGGACTAGATCTTCCTCGAATAAATGAATGCTTGCCTGATCGGAATCAATTACTTTCCTTAGACTATCCAGGATATTATCCAATACTTCGTCCAGGTCAAGCGACATAGTGAGAAATTCACTCGCTTCTCTTTGTGTTTCTGCTTCAAACCTTCGTTTCTTCTCAGACTGGTACAACCGTATCTTTTGCAGAGAGAGAGCTAATTGATCAGCTACTGTTTTTAGCAATCTCTCATCTGTATCTGAAAATGCGCT
>JAUWSD010000131.1 GCA_030610225.1 Chloroflexota bacterium | reverse complement strand
TAGTTGTTTCATTACCGGGGGATATTATTGCATATTGGGTAGTAATCGGTTATTCTATTTTGGATTTATTATTGGATTATTAAATAAATGATATGACAAGGAAACATCTCCTTATGTCTGAAAAAACATCAAAATTAAGCGCGTGGTGGATCGCTATTCGCCCTCATACTCTTCCAGCGGCGATTGCTCCTGTTCTAGTTGCATGGAGCATCTCATACCAACAGGAAGCATTTTTGCTGCTTCCAGCACTGGCGGCTATTTTTTGTGCCCTCATGCTGCAAATAGTCAGCAATTTGGTGAATGATGTCATGGATTTTCATAAGGGTGCAGACACCAGTGAGCGGCAGGGATTCAGGAGAGTGACTCAATCAGGTCTGCTGACTGCAAAGGAAGTCTGGGCTGGTGCTGCTGTGGTTATTCTGCTGGTCGTAATTGCGGGTGGATACCTGATCTGGCTGCGCGGTATGTGGGTGCTGGTGATCGGCTTGATCTCGATCTTGTCAGCGATAGCATACACAGCCGGGCCGTTTCCATTAGCTTATAATGGCTTTGGCGATCTCTTTGTGTTCATCTTCTTTGGATTTGTGAGCTTATGCGGGTCTGCATTTGTGATCATCGGATGGATACCAGCGATCAGCTGGGTGATGGCTTTCAATATGGGGGCCTTGATCACAGCTATCCTGGTTGTTAACAATGTGCGGGATATTGAAAGTGACAGGAAAGCGGGGCGAAGGAATATCCCCGTTGTCTTTGGGTTGAATGCGGCAATTTGGGAATATCGAATATTAATCTCTATCCCCTATATCCTTCTAATCTTTACCGTTATTTCAACCAGACAGTACTTTCTGCTGCTGCCACTGCTGACGATATTCAAGGCAATAAGTTTGATCAGGGACCTCGATATTTTGGAAGGGGCGGCACTCAATCCTGTCCTGGGTCGGACTGCACAGCTGGTAATTCAATTTGGACTATTGTTAGCTTTAGGGTTTGTTCTAAACTGATCTCTCTTTTATTCCCCAATGAATTGCCATCGTTTTAAACATTTTCTTTTGATATTTTACTTTTGAATACCCTGCATCCCCAATTTTTTTTGCCAATTTATCTGCATCAAGGAATTCCTGAGTAGAGGAGGAAAGATATTCATAGGCGGTTGAGTCACCCAGGATGATGCGTCCTAAGAGAGGGATGACATAATTTAAATAGAACGAGATGAAGGGGAAGAGGATGTTCTTTTCCGGGGGAGTGGTGTCAAGAGATGCGACACGGCCATCTTCTGCTGATACTCTATACTGCTCACTTAAGGCTTGATCTACATCGGGGACATTGCGCAGCAGGTAGCCAGATATGACAGCATCAAATTTGTTATTTGCAAATGGCAGGTTTTGAGCATCAGCGATGACCCAATCAATCGCAGGATCGCTTGAAGAGTTTGCACCAAGTAAGACCATCTCGGGGGTGAAGTCTGCTGCAACCACCCATGCATCAGGGTGCTGCTTTCTAACTTCTCCAGCGAGGTCGCCTGTACCGCAACCAATGTCCAGTACAGTGGGTTTATCAGAGAGGGCTAATTTTTTAACAAGAATTTTCCGCCATTGAATGTCCTGCCCGAAGGTCATCACACGATTTAAGAGATCATAGCGGTGAGCAATTTTGCCAAACATTTTGCGCACATGCTTTTTATCGCTGGCTTTAGGCTGGTCTGTCATACAATTTCCTTGTCATCAGCAAACTGCCAGGGGCAAAGTTTTTGCTGCAGTAGATCTATCAAGAGATAAAGGCCCAAGCCCATAAGAGCCATCATGATCACACCAGCGTACATTTTCGGGTAGTTGAACATTGTGCTGCCCTGAAAGTAAATATAATATCCAAGTCCTACCTGGGTGGCGATCAGTTCTGCGATGTATAGAACTGCGACAGCTGTACCGACGGATTGGCGCAGGGCGGTCAGAATACCAGGGATGCTCATTGGGAGGTATACAAAGCGGAAAAGGCCTTTGCGACCGGCACCCAGACTTTTGACGGATGTGACCAGCTCTGGGCGGATGGATCGAGCCTGGTCCCGTACTAGGACCAATATCTGGAAGAATAGAATTACGAAGATGATAACTATTTTCGAAAGGTCGGTCACACCCAGGAAGAGGATGATGATGGGGACAAAGACTACTTTTGGGATCGGGTAGAGGAGATAGATAAGCGGGGAGAAAAGCTCATCCAATTTTTTGGACTGACCCAATATCAGGCCTGCGGGGGCAGCTAAAGAAACTGCCAGTAGCATTGATGCTATTACGCGCAGGAAGCTTGCCAGAAAATGCCGTCCAAGGTCTCCAAATATTTCTTGAAATAGTGTCTGAATAACTAAAATGGGTGAGGGCAGGATTGCGAGATTGACGATCATTGCCAGAATCTGCCAGATCACCAGCAACAATAAGGACATCAGGAGAATAGGGCGGAGTTTCATAAGCTGGGCTCCAATTGAGAGCGCAGTGTTTGGCAAAGCTGATGATATTCTTTTGTGTCGCGGTAATTATCAGTTCCTGAATTTGGAGTCTGGATTATTTGCGGGGATACATTTGGCGGATTGCCCAACAGCAAGATCTTTTCGCCGATGAATGCGGCTGTCTCAACAGCGTGGGTGACGAGCACCATGG
This sequence comes from Chloroflexota bacterium, assembly GCA_030610225.1. Taxonomy (GTDB): domain Bacteria; phylum Chloroflexota; class Anaerolineae; order Anaerolineales; family UBA11579; genus JABJGH01. The sequence continues at coordinate 1,812 of JAUWSD010000131.1, read as the reverse complement.
CAAGATCATCTTCCTGGTTGAGTTCGATCAACAGGTTCTGTAATGCTGCAGATGTGGGAGCATCCAGTGAACCAAAGGGTTCGTCCATGAGGAGCAGGTCAGGATTGAGTGTCAGAGTCCTGGCAATGGCAGTACGCTGCTGCTGCCCACCGGAGATCTGGCTGGGGTACCTGTCTTTGATGTCATCCAGGCCCAATCGTTTCAGCCAATGCGGGTCGACTTTATTACTCACTTCTTCCTGTGGGGCGTGTTTGCCATCCGGTCCGTAAAACTTGCGGAGTTTTAACCCCAGTTCATAATTTTGCTGAACTGTGGCCCAGGGCAATAAACCGTAACCTTGCAAGATCAAACCGGTTCGCGGTCTGGGTCTGATGATCTGATGTCCACCGATCTTGATCTCACCTTCAGTTGGTTTCAATATCCCGGCCAGTAGTAAGAGTAGGGTGCTTTTTCCGCATCCTGATGGGCCAAGAACGGCCCATCTTTCTCCAGATGCGACTTCCCAATCCAAACCTTTAAATATGGGCTTGTCTTGAGAAAAACCAAAAGAAAGTGAGTGTGTTGATACGATCATTTTATTAGATTAAGGTAAGTAATCCTCTGAAACAGAACTGGAGTAATCGACTGCTTCTGTGATATATCCCAGATCGAGAGCCCAATCGACTGCATCATTGAACTGCCCTTCACTTGGTACGCTGGCGGTTGGGAAGTCAGGGATAGAGTAGTTGCCAACCAGTGGAGGAGGAAGAAGACCTTTCTCAAGCATCATGTCAAGCCATTGATCTTTATCAGCATTGATGTCTTCAACAGCATGTTCCAGCGCTTTCAGGAAACGACGAACTGTCTCAGGGTTATCTGAAACCGTATTGGCATCAAATGATAGAACACTGCTGCTGATATCAGGAATTGTTGTATCGTCAATGACGACAACAGAACCCTGTAGTAAAGCAGCAGAAGCGGCTGGATCAGGCAGGTTGGCTGCCAGTAATTCTCCAGAAGCCAGCAGTGCGATCCTGTCCGGTATCTTTGGGACTGCAACACCAACAATTTCGTCAGCAGTCAGTCCAGCGTTCTGCAGAATTCGATCTGTGGTGTATTGGATCACGGTTCCTTCTGAAATCCCAATTTCAACACCTTTGAGGTCCTCTACAGAAGTGATGCCGCTGTCTTTGGCTGCTAAAATACGGAAGAGAGGATATTCTTCTGTTGCAACGCGCAGGAACCTGACGATCACCACACTGGTATCTTCTTTATTGTAGAAGAGAGTGGATACGATCTCGTTCAGGATAGCATCGACCTGACCGGACTGCATGAGAGCATCCCTTTCGGGTGCGGATGCAACTGGAATCAATTCTACATCCAATCCTTCCTCTGCAAAGTAGCCCTGTTCTACAGCAACATATAAGGGCAAAGCGTCTAAAACTGGCAGTACTGCAACTTTAACTGAGTTAACTTCTGGTTCCGGGCTGCATCCAACCAGGAATGCTAAAATTAATATCAAGACTAATAAAAACTTGGGTTTCATATAATGAAGACCTCCATTTTGATTTCGAGCAGTATTGTAGCTGAAAATAGATATTACATACAGGTAATACTTGGTAGAATTAATTGAATTACCTGAAAAATCCTGACAGGAAAATTATGCTTAGAATAACTGATATAAAGTTAAAACTCGATCATTCAAATAGCGATCTGGAAGCTGTTATCGTCAAAAGACTTGGGATCCAGCCTAAAGACCTGATTGGTTATTCTGTGTTTAAACGCAGCTATGACGCACGCAGAAAAAATGAAATTAAACTGATATACACGCTG